>CAYYSK010000146.1:0-8650 GCA_964474345.1 uncultured Flavobacteriaceae bacterium | reverse complement strand
AAGAAATTAGAATTCGGACAAATACCTCGTATGCTTGCATCGAGGAACTTTATTTGTGAATATATACTAAACTTGTTGAAGTATAAGAAAAATAAAAACGCCAGTATTGTACTGGCGTTTTTAAGGGAATAAATCGGGGGTGTTTATTCTCCTTCTGGAATTGGATAATTAATAGATTCATTATCCAATAAATTGTCTTCTATAGCATCAGCAAGTTCTTCATCATCTATGGCCTCTGCTTCTTCTTGATTAGTATCTATACTAGTAGCTCCTCTAAAATAGAGTTTAATGCGGTATACAATGTAGAAAAGTAATGGTACAATAATTAACGTCAGGAATGTAGCGATAATAAGACCGTAAATAACAGCCCAAGCTAGAGGCCCCCAGAAAATTACATTGTCACCTCCTATGTAAATACCAGGATCAAAACTTTGAAAGAGTCCAAAGAAATCAATATTAATTCCTACTGCGAGCGGAATAAGACCTAGTACTGTGGTAATGGCAGTTAAGATCACAGGACGTAAACGAGCACGCCCTCCTTGTACTATAAGTTTAGCCACTTCCTCTTTTGGAAGTAATGATTTTTCTGGTATATCTAATGCAACAAGTTTACGATCTATTAAAAGCTGTGTATAATCCAGAAGTACTACTCCGTTATTTACAACAATACCGGCCAGAGAGATGATTCCCATCATAGTCATCATAATAACAAATGGAGCTCCTGTGATTAAAATTCCTCCAAATACTCCTATAAAACTCAAGAAGATCGCAATCATAATAATCATAGGTTTTGAGATTGAACTAAATTGGAAGATCAATAAGAAAAAGATCAATCCGAGTCCAGAAAAGAAAGCTCCAACTAAAAATATCATTTGTTTTTCTTGTTCTTCAATCTGTCCTGTATAATTTATTTCTACAGTTTTAGGTTTTAATTCTTTACCTTCAGGGTTATCCATTTCTGCCTGGATTTGACTTACAATAGCACCTGCATCTGTATAACCAGGAGCCAGTGCAGAATATACTGTAACCACACGTCTTGTATCGCGATGTTTAATAGCGCTAAACGATGACGTATTCTTTGTTTTAGTCACAGCGGCAACAGGGACTTCTTTTATTTGGCCTGTAGCAGGATCTCTAAAAGTAATATTCTGATTGAATAATGCTGAATTATTATAACGTTGTTCTTTATTTAAACGCACATAGATATCATAATCTTCTCCATCCTTTTTATAAACACCCGCTTTATCACCAAAAATAGAACGACGTAGTTGATTCCCTACCATTCCCGTTGGAACACCAAGTTCTCCTGCTTTTTGACGATCTACAACTACTTGTGTTCCTGGTTTTCCTTTATTCACATCAATTTTGAGTTCATCAATGCCAGAAATATTTTTTGTGTTGATATAATTACGCATCGATTCTGCTGTTGCAATTAATTCATCATAATCTTTTCCTTCTAACTCAATGTTTATTGGATATCCAGCAGGAGGGCCTACGGGATCCTTTTCTACAGAAATTGCAATACCAGGATATACTCCTTTAAGCGATTTTTGTACTTTAGAACGTAATTCTTCACTATCAGTTCCGTTACGAAATTTGTATTCTCGCATGGTAGCTAAAATCTTAGAACGATGTGGCATCTCAGCAGCACTTCCTCCATCAGTTTGAGGATTTCCAGCGCCTTCACCTACTTGAGAAACAGATGTTTCTACTAAGAAGTTATGATCTCCACCTTCTAGATATGCTTGATCATTAAAAACTTTAAAAACACGACGTTCTATTTCTTTAGTAATTTCATTGGTTTTTGAAATAGCAGTTCCTTCAGGGTATTCTATATATACTACAATCTGATTTGGTGTGTTATCGGGAAAAAATTCAATTTTAGTACGTTGTGACCCAACAGATCCTCCAAAAGCCATAAAAGTCATAATAAGTAGTAAGAAAATACCACCGACAAATAAACTAGGCTTCCACCCACGAAGAGCCCAACCTAAAAAGCCTTGGTATTTACGCTCTAACCATGTTAAGAATCTACGTTGAAAAATCTCGGTAGCTCCCATTAAGAAATAACGATAGATCCACATAAAAACGATAGTAACGAGTACTAAAGCGCCTAATCCACTTACAGCTTCTCCTAAAAATAAAATAAGTAACCCTATAGGTAACATCACAAGTGATGTCCTGATAAGGAATTTGCGTGTAAGTGGTGTTTCTTCAGTTTTCATAAATTGAGAAACCAACATAGAGTTGATGAAAATAGCAACAAATAAAGAAGATCCTAATACGACAGAAAGTGTGATAGGGAAGTAAATCATAAATTGTCCCATAACTCCAGGCCACATTCCTAAAGGAACAAAGGCTGCTACCGTTGTTAATGTAGAAATAATAATAGGAAATGCAATTTCGCCTATTCCTTTTTTGGCTGCTTGAGTACGAGACATCCCTTCCTCATCCATAAGACGGAATACATTTTCTACAACCACAATCCCATTGTCTACAAGCATTCCTAGTCCCATAATAAGAGCAAAAAGAATCATGGTGTTCATAGTATACCCTAGAAGATTTAAGATCATAAAGCTCATAAACATAGACATAGGGATCGCAAATCCTACAAAGAGTGCATTTCTAAAGCCTAGGAAAAACATTAAGACTCCTACAACAAGGATAATCCCGAAGATGATATTATTTACAAGATCATTTACCTGATTGACTGTTTTTTCACTTTGATCATTAGCCAAGGATATTTTAAGATCTGGTGGAAATATATCAGATTGAGCTTCATCTACAATGTTATTTATTTTTTCTACAGCTTCGATCATGTTTTTACCAGAACGTTTTTTTACATCTAGCATCACAACATTTTCACTTACTTCTTCATCGTGTATACTTTCTCCTTTTTCGAGAGTTAAATCACGAGCATATGTAGTTCTATCTTCTTCATTAAAAGTAACCTTTGCAATATCTTTTAAATAGACAGCGCCATTTTCAGATTTTACAACAAAGTCATTAAGATCATTCGGATTTTCTATTTCCCCAGTAATACGTATCGTACGTCTTTGTCCGCTTGAAACTAAGTTTCCAGCAGAGAGTGTCATGTTTTCGTTACGTATGGTATTAATAATATCATCAAAACTGATTTTTGCTGCCATCATTTTATATACGTCTACAGCAACTTGTACTTCTTTTTCTTGTGCTCCACGTATGTCTGCGGCTTTAATTTCTTTAAGCGCTTCTATTTCATCCTGAAGATATTCGGCATATTCTTTAAGTTGTTCTACTTTGTAATCTCCAGAAATATTTACATTAAGAATAGGTGTTTCTTCAGAAATACTTAGATCAAAAACATTAGGCTCTACTTTGGCTCCATTAAAAGTGGGCCAATCTTCATTTGAAGTTTCACTATCTACTTCGTCTTTTACTTTTTGTTTAGCCTCGGCTACTGTATATGATTCTTCAAATTCTATAGTAATAATAGCATAATCTTCTTGCGCTGTAGAGATGATCTCCACAACACCGGAGATATTTTGTAATTTATCTTCTAAAGGATCTACAATAAGACGTTCAATATCTTCAGCAGTATTCCCAGGATAGGGAGCAGAGATATAAATTTTAGTCTCATTAATTTCTGGAAAGTTCTCTCGTGGCATTCCAAAATATGCAACTAACCCTAGCACTAAAAATAATACCATAAGAACATAGATAATAGTTGAATTATCTATCGCCCAACTGGAAAGTATAAATTCCTTATCTACCTTTTTTTTGTTTTTGGCATTCATAATTAATACTTTTTAATTTTAATTTCTTGATTATCTTTAATACTACGTGCACCTTCTTCAATTACTTGATCTCCATTTTTTAATCCTTCGATTACTTCAATAAGATCTCCTTGTGTTTTTCCAGTCTTGATAATTTGACGTTTTGCAACTATTTTGTTTTTTCCTGAGTCCGTTTTCGCGAAAGCGGTATATACATATTGATCACCTTCTGAGTTTTCATTAATAACACTCAGCGGAATTAAAATAGCATGCTCTGCAGTGTAATCATTTATAGAAAGTCTAGCTGTTAGATTGGGTTTTACGTTTCCATCTTTATTAGGAACATCTACTTCAATGGTAAAACTTCTATTTGATGGGTTGATGTAATTTCCAGTTTGACGTATTGTTGATTCAATTGTTTTTCCAAGTACCGGAAGTAGTACATCTACTTTTTTTCCAGACACAACACTAGTAAGGTAACTTTCAGGAACTTCTGATGTTACAAACATGTTACTTAAATTTACAATACGAAAGACAGGTTGCCCTGGTGCAACTACAGTTCCTTGATCTGTAATTACTTGATCTATAATTCCTGAAAAAGGAGCTCTTACAGCTGTTTTTCCTAATTGACTCTTCATTTGATTTACCATATTTTGAGCAGATTCGTATTGCGTTTTTGTCTGTAGGTATTGAATTTCTGAACCTATTTTTTGTTCCCAAAGTCTTTTTTGACGCTCATATGTAGTTTTAGCAAGGGCTGCTTGAGATTCTGTTTGTGCGAGTTGACTACTTAAGCCTCCATCATCAATACGAGCTAATGTCTGGCCCTTTACTACACGTTGTCCTTCTTTTACAAGGACGCTTGTAAGTGTCCCTTGATATTCTGGATATACTACCACATTTTGTTTTGTTTCTACATTTCCTTGTACTTCTATAAAATGATTAAAGACAGTATCTTTTATGGTTAATGCAGTGACTAAAGTTTCATTTTGAATAGTATCGTTTTTCTCTAAAACTTCATCAAGTTGAGCCACTTGTGCATTAAGCGCCGTGATTTCTGCTTTAAGTTCATCTTTTTTAGTTTTAAGTTCTTCAAGATTTCCTTTTTCTATAATACTTTCAACCGATGGTACGCCTTTATCGCCTCCACAAGAAGCAATTACTAGAGCTATGGTTACTATGGATAAAATGTTTTTCATTAGTGTTTGATGTTTATGCGGTTGGATTGTTACTTTTTATTTCTGTAATCAGGTGTGTTTAACACAGTTTCTAGTTCGGCTTTAGAGTTAATCATATCTAGCATAGCTTGTAACATAGAGTTTTGAGCTGAGTATAATTGTGTTTGTGCTTGTCGCAATTCAAAGCTTGTCGCAATTCCTTCTTTAAATTTAACTTGGTTTTTTAGTTCAATACGTTCAGCTAGATTCAAGTTACTTTTACAGACTTCAAGATTGTCAATAGAAAGTTCGTGCTCGCTTTTTGCATGTTCATAGGCAAGCCTGATTTGTTCTTGCGCATATTCAAAATCTGTTTCAGCTTGATCTAAAGCTATTTTTGCTTTTTGTGTCCGAGCACTTCTTGCTCCAGAACTAAATAATGGAACATCAAGAGTTAATCCTAAGATAGAAGATGCAAAATAACGTTGATCACTATCAAAAAAATCAAAACGATCACGTCCTGCTGAAGTACCTACGTTAATAAAACCTCTTAAACTTGGTAATGCTCTACTGCGCTCTAATTTTAATTCTAATGAACGTTGTTCAGTAAGATTATATGCAATTTTATAATCTACGTTTTTTTCTATTTCAGGATCTTCTTGTATAAGGCCTAAACCTGGTTTTGCTAGAGAAGTAAGCGTGTCTGTAAATTGAGTGTTAGTTGTTATATCAATTCCTATAGCAAGGTTGAACATCTGGATAGCAATATCTTCTAACCGTTTTGCATTGGTTCTTTGATTGAGCAATTGACTATAAGTGATCTGCAATTGTTCTACATCTTCTTCTTCTGTCAATCCATTATCAAAAATAATACGTGTTTCATCTAAGCTTTTTTTAAGAGTGGTAATATTACTATCGAGTATGGCAATATTCTCTTGCGTAATAAGAACGCTTCCGTAAGCATTAATGACTCCTTTGCGAACTTCTAATTGTGTTTTTTCATTCGAATTTTCAGAAAAATCTAAAAATGCTCTGGCAGCTTGAAGGCCTACCAAGTAGGATCCGTCAAAAATTAATTGTGTTAAGGTTGCTGTGGCAGATGCATTTTGGGCAGTTCCAAAAACAACAGGTGTAAAAGTTCCTGATTCACCTCCAAAAAACTCAGAAGGAATAAAAGAAGTAGGTTGTTTTAATTGGTTTTGATAATCTATAACCCCATTGATTTGAGGAAGTCCTGAAGCTGTGGTTTCCCATTTTTGTTTGATTGCTTTTGCGATATCTCTACGCGCATTGATAGCGGTACTATTATTATCTAACGCATACATAATAGCTTCTTCTAATGAAAAGCTTTTTTTGTCTTGCGCCTGAAGAGAAATTCCAGATAACAATAAAAGTATAATTAATATTCTTGTCATTATTCTTGGTTTGATTTGATGAGATTATTTAAAATGTTGAGCCCTTTTGGAGTTACAATACCACGTAAATGATACTCTAAATACATGTCATAAAGAATACTTGGAGGGAATTCTGATGCAGGAAAAATATCTCCATCCTTTATTCCTGTCATTCCTGTAAAATAAATACGAGCTACAAATTGTACATTGATATTTTCTCTAAAGAGACCTTCAGAAATACCACGTGTTATATTTTCAATCATGCAGTCCTGCATAAAATCATATTGTTTTTTACGCAATGATTTGTGAATTTTAGGGTAGTACTTTTGAAGTTGATACATAGGAGAAGTGCGTTCTCCTTTTAGATGCTCTAATACAAAACGTTTGATGTCATAAAGTTCTTCAATAGGGTTTTTTTTATATTCAGTGATGATATCAATTCCACTACATATCATATTAAAGATTCCAGCAGTAGATGCTTCGATAATAGCTTCTTTATTGTCAAAATGACTATAAATTGTCTTTTTCGATATTGCCATTTCTTTAGCGATATCATCCATAGTTATACTCTTAAATCCTTGATTAAGAAATAGTTCTGTTGCAATATGTAATATTTTGTCTTTCATATGTTGTAGGGCAAAAATACAACGGAAACTTTAAAAACTATTAAAGTTTCCAAAGTTTTTGCGATTATTTAACATTTGATTGCGCTTTCGCGAAAGCATAATTGTACCCAAAACCAATGGAAACCGTACTTTTGCGTTTAAAATTTTTGATCGATGTTATCTGTATTAGAATACTCATCTATATTTATAGATTATCTCAGCAAGCGTTCTTTAGATAAAGAACCTAAAAATCTATATGCTCCTATAAATTATATTCTTGATTTAGGAGGAAAACGATTACGTCCTGTATTGACACTTATGACTACAGAATTATTTGATCAGTCCTATGAAAAAGCACTAGATGCAGCACTTGCTATTGAGATTTTTCATAATTTTTCATTAGTTCACGACGATATAATGGATGATGCTCCACTACGGAGAGGAAAACAAACAGTACATGAAAAGTGGGATATAAATACAGGGATACTCTCTGGAGATGCGATGCTTATCCTAGCGTATCAATTATTTGAAAATTATGATGGATTTATTTTCCGAGAACTAGCAAAATTGTTTTCTAAAACAGCCATAGAGGTATGTGAAGGACAGCAATATGATGTAGATTTTGAGACTAGAGATGATGTTACAATTCCTGAATATCTTACTATGATAGAATATAAAACAGCTGTTTTGGTTGGAGCTGCCCTTAAAATGGGCGCTATTGTTGCAGGAGCTTCAAAAGAATGTCAAGAATCCATCTATAATTACGGACGAGATCTAGGAATTGCGTTTCAATTACAAGATGATTATCTAGATGCTTTTGGTGATCCAGAAACATTTGGAAAACAAGTAGGGGGAGATATTATAGAGAATAAAAAAACATTTTTATACCTCACAGCTTTACAAAAATCATCAAAAGATGAAGCACAGCAATTAGAGCACCTGTTTTCTATATCACCGATAGATCCGATAGAAAAAATAGCTACTGTAAAACAACAATTTATAGACAGTGGAGCAGCCAAAGCTACTAAAGAAGAAATGGAGAAATACACATTACGTGCTTTCCAATCTTTAGAATCAATAGCTATCTCTGAAGATAAAAAGCAATTACTACGTAATTTTGGTAATAGCCTTATGAAAAGGACGGTTTAGAAATATACACGAACAAAAGGTTGCCAAGCCTCAGCATAAATGCCATCATCATTATCAAATAAAACATTGTAGCGAGCACCTATAGTGATGCCGTTATAACGATAACCAGCACCTAAGAAAAGAGCGGTGTTATTTACATCATTAGATACGTTGCCTCCTACACCATCAAAACGTTGTGTGCCAAAAAGCTGCTCTATTTCTCCAGAAAGTTGTACTTCAGGAATTGGATTTGCTAAGAAAATTCCACTTACTCCATATAATGTAGATGAAAAATCTCCAAATTTCTGATAATTGAAATTGAGTCCAGGTCCAAATGCGATATATGGATTATATTGATAAATAGCACTTGGAGCAACTGTGATTTGTGTGTTATTAGCACCAAAAGATAATCCTAAACCTCCACCAAAACGGACTTTTTTCCAAAATTCACTTTTTTGTTTTGGTACTGGATTTTCTTGAGCTAGGACTTTATTTTGAAAGCTAAAAAATAAAACAAATACGATAGATATAGAAAGGTAATTTTTTAATTTCATGAGGTTGTTTGTTAAAATAATCTCATAAATATAAGAATTATATACCCTAAAATGTTA
>CAYYSK010000145.1:0-8694 GCA_964474345.1 uncultured Flavobacteriaceae bacterium | reverse complement strand
CGCCTCCTTGGTCTACATATCTTGCTGTATCATTAAATACTTTAAGCATAGGTACGATACCGTTAGAAGTTCCATTTGTCCCTCCTATATAAGCTCCTTTTGCGCGGATATTATGAATAGATAATCCTATTCCTCCTGCACTTTGAGAAATTTTTGCCGTTTGTTTAAGTGTATCATAAATACCATCAATACTGTCTTCCTTCATAGTCAGTAGGAAACAAGAAGACATTTGTGGCTTAGGTGTACCTGCATTAAATAATGTAGGTGTTGCATGTGTAAAGTATTTTTTAGACATTAATTCATATGTCTCTCTTGCTGCTTCTAGGTCATTTAAATGAATTCCTATAGAAACACGCATTAGCATATGTTGAGGGCGCTCAGCAATTTTTCCATTGATCTTTAAAAGATATGAACGCTCTAATGTTTTAAACCCAAAGTAATCATATCCAAAATCACGATTATAGATAATCATAGAATCGATAGCATCTTTGTTGTCCATCATTACTTGATATACATCATCTGCAATCATTGGAGCTTTCTTTCCTGTACGTGGATTTACATACTCATATAAGTCTGTCATCACTTCTGAGAAAGACTTTTTTGTGTTTTTATGTAGATTAGAAACAGAAATACGCGCTGCGAGTTTTGCATAGTCAGGATGACTCGTAGTCATCGATGCTGATGTCTCTGCTGCTAGGTTATCAAGCTCACTTGTAGTTACTCCATCATAAAGACCTTCGATAACACGCATCGAAATTTTTACTGGATCTACAAAATCGCTAAGCCCATAGCATAATTTTTTTACTCTTGCGGTAATCTTGTCAAACATGACCGGTTCCTGACGGCCATCTCTTTTTACTACATACATACACTTAAAATATTAATGCTCCCAAAAAGTGTTCCTCCAATTTGAGAAGGGGTTTGATTTGTAATACAGCTAGTTTTATAACTGTATTGAGTTATGATTTGTTATTTATATGTTCGCAGGTTGAATACAATCCATGTACTATTTCGCGAAAGCGGTCTCCTTTCTTCAATCAAAGACCTAAAAGTTTATTCTTATTTAGAAAGAGGCGTCAAAACTAATTTTTTGACCTTCCCCATCATCATCTTTGTCTTTTACAACACCTGCTTTTTGATATTCTCCAACTCGTTTTTCAAAGAAATTTGTTTTTCCTTGTAAGGAGATCATATCCATAAAGTCAAAAGGATTTGCGGTATTATACACTTTTTCACAGTCTAATTCTGTAAGTAAGCGATCTGTCACATACTCTAAGTATTGTGTCATCAAGTTTGCGTTCATACCGATAAGACTCACAGGCAATGATTCGGTAATAAACTCACGCTCTATATTTAGTGCGTCAACAATAATCTCTTTAATGCGTTCTTTAGGCACTTTATTAATTAAATGATGATTGTGTAAGTGTACTGCAAAGTCACAGTGAACTCCCTCATCACGCGAAATTAACTCGTTAGAAAAAGTAAGTCCTGGCATAAGACCTCTTTTCTTTAACCAGTATATAGAACAGAAAGCTCCCGAGAAGAAAATCCCTTCTACAGCTGCAAAAGCAATAAGACGCTCTGCAAAACTTGGGCTGTCTATCCATTTTAGAGCCCAATCTGCTTTTTTCTTAATAGCAGGGAAGTTTTCTAAAGCATTAAAAAGTTTATCTTTTTCTACTTCATCTTTTACGTAGGTATCGATAAGTAGTGAGTAGGTTTCAGAATGGATATTTTCCATCATGATTTGGAATCCATAAAAGAATTTTGCTTCAGAATATTGCACTTCATTTACAAAGTTTTCTGCAAGGTTTTCATTTACAATTCCATCAGATGCGGCAAAAAAGGCTAAAATGTGTTTGATAAAGTAACGCTCATCATCATTGAGTTTTGTAGTCCAATCCGTAAGATCTTGATGTAAATCAATTTCTTCTGCAGTCCAAAAACTCGCTTCTGACTTCTTATACCATTCCCATATATCATGGTGTTGGATAGGAAATATCACAAATCGGTCTTTGTTTTCTGCTAAGATAGGTTCTATTACACTCATTGTCCGTATGATTTAAAGTTTGGTTTCTTTTTCATTCCACTAGGGACTAACAAATATCAATAAAAAAGAGAGTGAGCTTTAGGTTTTAACATCATGGTTATCCACAAAGTTTTCAACATCTAACAAAAGATAATTTTCTTAGTATTTTGTTAAACAAAACAAATAATGTATTGATAATCAGTATATTAAAACACACACTCTATACTTTAAAAAGACTGTATTTTTACCATAAAAACGACGTCATCAAGGCATTTTACACTTGTTTACTCATATTTTTGATAACGTTTTGATAACATTGAGAATTAAAGCTATGTGTTATCCAAAAAAAAGTTTAAACAAACTTTTTCCAACAAAGTCAAACATTTTAAACAAAAAACCTTACGCTTTTTAACGTACGATTTTTTGATATTTAGTTCTCCTCAAAAAGCGATGAATTTTAGAATTGCACAAAAATGCGGTGTCTTATTTTTTAAAGACCTTTTTCATCTACTTGCTTAAAAACAGATAGAATAAGACAAACAGCATCTTTATAGAAATCTGGGGTGATATTTTCAAAATCATCAGTTGGATTATGATATCCCGGATGGTCTTCATCTCCAAAATACAAAAAAGGAATTTTTACACGATGAAAAGCTCCATGATCTGAAGCACTTGTCCAATCTTCTTTTCCATCTCCTCCATCATGCCCTATAAGCAGTTTTGAGTCTGTAGAATTTTCAAGATTATCTATAATAGACTTCAATGTTTTGTTATGTGGTGTCCCTACTACATATAATTCTTTTTTTGCACTTCTGCTGATCATATCCATATTGAGGTTTACAACAATTTCAGCATTTTTCATTTTATCTACAAAATAATAAGCCCCCTGTAAACCTAATTCTTCTCCATCAAAAGCAGCAAGCACTACCGTATGTCGAGGAGGGTTTTTTGTGAGATATTCTGCAAAACTAAAAAGTGCTGCCACTCCAGATGCATCATCATCGGCTCCATTATATGTCTGTCCATTCTGAATTCCTAAATGATCATAATGTGCACTAACAACAATATACTTATCAGGAAACGCTGTTCCTTTAAATTGTGCTAATATATTAGCCGCTTGGTATTCTTTCCCCCTTGCTTCAAATGTAAATTTATGCTCATATTTACTCCCAAAAGAAGGAGCTCCAAGGTCTTTAAACGTCTTTATAATATATTCTCGTGCAAGTAGTCCTCCTTTTTCTCCTGTCCTTCTACCTTCAAAAGTGTCTGAAGACATTATTTTTAACCGTTCTAACAATTGAGTTTCATCGAAAGACTGCCCATTACTAACAAAGGACACAAACAAGAGTATTACGACGAGTTGAATATTCTTTTTCATCAATGTATTTTTTTATTTAAAGTACTAATATACTAACTAAAAAACCCACATCTCATTACTAAGATCTGGGTTTATATTTTATACGCTTTCGCAAAAGCGTACTATAACAAAATATGAATTATCCTTTCATACTAGCAGACATATACTCACGATTCATACGAGCTATGTTCTCTAATGATATTCCTTTAGGACACTCTACTTCACAAGCTCCTGTATTTGTACAATTCCCAAATCCTTCATCATCCATTTGCTTTACCATATTAAGTACACGATCTGTAGCTTCTACTTGTCCTTGAGGTAATAATGCAAACTGACTCACTTTTGCGCTTACAAAAAGCATTGCGCTAGAATTTTTACAACTTGCAACACATGCTCCACAACCTATACATGTTGCAGCATCAAAGGCAGCATCTGCACTTACTTTTTCAATAGGAATAGCATTTGCATCTTGTGTATTACCTGAGGTATTTATAGAAATGAATCCTCCTGCATGCTGTATACGATCAAAAGAAGAGCGATCTACTATTAAGTCTTTTACGACTGGGAATCCAGCAGCCCTAAATGGTTCTATTGTAATTACATCTCCATCCTTAAATTTACGCATATGCAACTGACAGGTCGTTACCAAACGATCTGGCCCATGTGCCTCTCCATTTATAAATAATGAACACATACCGCATATTCCTTCACGACAATCGTGATCAAAAGCTACTGGTTCATCACCTTGTTCTATAAGTTGATTATTTAATACATCTAACATTTCTAAGAAAGACATATCTCCATTGATTCCATCGATAGGATAGGTTTCCATACTTCCTTTTGCAGTTGCGTTTTTTTGACGCCAAATCTTCAATGTTAACTTCATAACTGTTTTTAGTTATTGGGTTATTAATTATTAGGTTACTCAATTATTGAGTTACTTACCTTCAAACTTAGATCGCTTTAAATAGGCGATATAATCATTTAATATTTTGAGGGTTTTATCGTGTATATTTCTCAACTCTTTTAAAAGATCTTCTGATATGATATGTACTCCTCATCTAATGCCACGATACCGTGGTCTAATGTTTCATTCAAAGAACCTCTTGAGGTTCTACAAAATTGAATATTTTCTTGGTAATGGAATCTTCCAAAACTTTCAGCTATATTATTCTCAATTGATTTGGACGAACGCCTAATTTGACTTTTCAAACTATATTACTCGTCTTTCGGCAACTTGGGTATTATTTCATTTTTGACAAAATTTCTAAGGTTTCGAGCTTCTTGCCAATATTGTAATTCTTCGAAAGATTTAAATTTTGACATATTCCAAATAACTCAATAACCTATTTATACGATCGTTGTTTCAACTCAATATTCTTGTACTCTAACTCTTCTTTATGCAATACTGCATCTTTAGGAGCTCCTTTATATTCCCAAGCAGACACAAACGTAAAGTTTGTATCATCACGTTTTGCCTCTCCTTTTTGAGGTCCATCTTCTTCTACAGATTCTTCACGGAAATGGCCTCCACATGATTCATTACGCGTAAGTGCGTCCTTAGCAAACAATTCTCCTAATTCTAAGAAATCTGCTACACGGAGTGCTTTTGCTAGTTCTTCATTAAATTCATTTTCTCCTCCAGGTACACGTACATTTTTATAAAACTCTTCTCTAAGTTTTGAAATTTCATCAATAGCACTTTCCAAATCTTTTGCATTACGAGACATACCGCATTTTTCCCACATAATCTTACCTAGACGTTTATGGAAATGATCTACAGGTTTTTCTCCGTTATTATTTACCAATGCTTCAATTTGAGAACGCACATTTTTTTCTGCTTCTTCAAATTCTTTGGTGTCTGTAGCAATAGGTCCTGTACGGATATCATCAGACAGATAATCACCGATAGTATATGGTAATACAAAATATCCATCTGCAAGTCCTTGCATTAATGCTGAAGCTCCTAATCGGTTTGCTCCGTGATCTGAAAAGTTTGCTTCTCCAATTGCAAATAATCCTGGCACCGTTGTCTGTAAGTTATAATCTACCCAGATACCACCCATTGTATAGTGTACTGCTGGATATATCATCATTGGCGTTTCATATGGGTTTTGATCTACAATTTTCTCGTACATCTGGAATAAGTTCCCATATTTATTTTTAACTACTTCTTGCCCTAATTTCTTAACAAGTGCAGCATCATCTTCATTTAATCCTTTTACGTGTGCCTGTTCTTTCCCGTAGCGTTGTATTGCACTTGCAAAATCAAGGTATACAGCTTCTCCTGTCGCATTAACTCCATATCCAGCATCACAACGTTCTTTTGCTGCACGAGACGCTACATCACGAGGCACTAAGTTACCAAAGGCTGGGTAACGACGCTCTAAGTAATAATCTCTATTTTCTTCGGTAATCTCTGTAGGCTTTAATTTACCAGTTCGTATGCTTTCTACATCTTCTTTTTTCTTAGGTACCCAGATACGACCATCATTACGCAATGATTCTGACATCAATGTTAATTTAGACTGATGATCTCCAGATACTGGAATACACGTAGGGTGAATTTGTGTATAACAAGGGTTTGCAAAGTAAGCACCTCTTTTGTGCGCTTTCCAAGCAGCAGTCACATTTGACCCCATTGCATTTGTAGAAAGATAAAAGACATTTCCATATCCTCCTGTTCCTAATACTACAGCATGAGCAGCGTGACGTTCAATCTCTCCTGTAATTAAGTTACGTGTGATAATTCCACGTGCTTTACCGTCTACTTTTACAACGTCTAGCATTTCGTGACGGTTATACATTTTGATCTTACCACGACCTATCTGACGATTCATTGCAGAATAAGCTCCTAATAATAATTGTTGTCCCGTTTGTCCTTTTGCATAAAAGGTACGGCTTACCAATACCCCGCCAAAAGAACGATTATCTAACAATCCTCCATAATCACGTGCAAATGGCACTCCTTGTGCCACACATTGATCAATAATATTTGCAGATACCTCAGCAAGACGATATACATTAGACTCACGACTACGGTAATCTCCTCCTTTTACAGTATCATAAAAAAGACGGTAGGTAGAATCTCCATCTCCTTGGTAATTTTTTGCCGCATTAATTCCTCCTTGTGCTGCAATAGAATGCGCGCGACGTGGTGAATCTTGAAAGCAAAAAGCTTTTACGTTATATCCTAATTCTGCCAACGTTGCTGCTGCAGAACCTCCTGCTAGTCCTGTACCAACAACAATTACATCAATAAGACGCTTGTTAGCTGGATTTACAAGATTAATATCATTCTTATGTTTTGTCCACTTATCTGCTAGTGGCCCTTGAGGTGTTTTTGAATCTAATGCCATAGCTTATTATTGATTTAAATGGTGATAAAGTGCAATAAAAATAAAACCTAATGGGATAATAATTGCCCATGCTTTGGTTACCACTTTAAGTGCTTTAGAATACTTATTGTTAAATCCTATTGATTGTAAAGATGATTGGAACCCATGTAATAAGTGTAACATCAATAATACAAATGATAGTATATAGATCCCAACTCTCCATGGTTGCTCAAATTTATGTACGGTTTCTGGGTGATATTTATATCCTAATGCTGGGTTATTTGGATCTAATAGACCTGTCATATCTCCATCTACATATTTATGCGTAAGTTCAGGAATAAAGAAATCATAAAAGTGCAATCCTAAAAAAGCTAGTATTACAAGACCTGTAATAATCATATTACGAGACATCCAAGAAGCAGAAGCGCTTCCTTTATAACTTACATATTTTACAGGGCGTGCATTTCTATTTTGAAGTTCTAATCTGATTCCCATAATAAAATGGAAAAACACCCCAAAAATCAATACAGGTTGTAATCCAAACTGCACTAATCCATTTGTTCCCATAAAGTGAGACCAAGTATTAAATGTATCTGGAGAAAGCACAGAAGAAAGATTTATAACAAAATGTTGTGTAAGAAAAACAACGAGAAAAAGGCCTGAAAGTGCCATTGTCACTTTTCTACCTATGGATGATTTTAGTAATCCGCTCATTAAAAGTTGATTTAAAAGAATTCAAGCAAAAGTAAGGCTCAAACGTTTTTTTAACAAACTTTACAAGGGTTATTCCTTGTCACCCTATCCTAATTTATAGCTATTTTAAATTACAGAAATATATGTTTACCGTAATTCACAAAAAACTCTTACATCAAGACCTTATGATTCAACACGTTCTATATGTATGAAAGTTTATATGCTTTACACGCTTTCGCGAAAGCGTATTTATAATCTTCCAACTTACCAGGTTATCATATCATTTAGAGCTTTATTGATATACCAATTACCTCTCTGCATAATGCCTTCTGGTTTTCTTAATACGGACATATCTTTTAAAAGGTTTGATGTAAGCAATAAGAGATTTGCTCGATATCCTTTTGCAACTTGACCAAATTTTGCTTGTTTATCAATATGTGCTGTCACATATACTCCCGCATTATAGGTTCCTATTTTTAAGGTTTCAAAGGTGTCATCCCGATAGAAAGCATATGATCTATCTCATCATGTAAAGAAATACCAAGAGGAATATTAGGCATAGGAGTATCTGTACCTAATAGCAACCGAACTCCAGAACGACACAGGTTTGCTACAAGAGGTTTATGAAAGGCATTTGCTTTTTGAAAAAAATCTCTAGCAGCTGGATCACGATCACCATACCAATCTTGTTTATCCCGAATTATGCATTAGAACTTCGTAATGAAGTGCAAAACGACAATAAACACTAGTGTTTTCTTGCTTTTAGCATAGCATCGTTATGGTTAAAGTAAAAAATACAACGTAGTGATAGTGCTCGCAGTGGTTTTGTGATGTAATAGATTTTCTAATGCATAATTCGGGTTTATATACTTTTTGAATATAAGGATGTAATTCTTTTGTAACTGGTAGTTGCATTTCAGAATCTATTACTGATGGCTTAGCCCAAGAATTTGAAAGTTTATCAAAAGTCATCAGTCCAGGTATAAGCCACATTTTCATTTCACCTGCCTGTTTTGCATACAGTGGAATTTCTTCAGCACCAAGTTCTGTAAACTGAGTATAAATCATTTCATCAGAATGACTCTTAACCAATTTGTCTACTTTTTATTGCAAATCCAGAGAATCAGAGAAAAAGAAAGAAAACAAAAGAAATTTATATAGAATTCACGTTTACAGTAAACTACCTCGAGGCAAGCCCACGAGGCATTTATACGAAACTGAATTTTAATTTCGAGGCAAGCCTCGGGGTATTAAACCCTTTGGCGACGCCAATAAAA
>CAYYSK010000144.1:0-8711 GCA_964474345.1 uncultured Flavobacteriaceae bacterium | reverse complement strand
TACTTTACTGATGTCCTACATGGCATCCGCATCCAGGGATGGTAAAGCTATTGCTTTCTTGATGCCAAGGAAACGCTTTACTCTGCTTGGTGTTTTCCCACCAGAACTCTCCGCGATTTTTGGTGGTATTACCTACTTCATTCATTGTTGAAGTATCATATAAACGACCATTAACCATTGTGTGTGTTACGTTTTCTGTATCTCTAATATTTTCTAGCGGATTTCCATCAATAATAATAAGATCTGCAAGTTTACCTACCTTAAGAGATCCTATCTCTTTACCAGCTCCAATATATTCGGCACCATTGATAGTTGCAGCACGTAATGCTTCATAATTGGTCATACCTCCTTGTTGTAACATCCAAGTTTCCCAATGTGCTCCAAGACCTTGTAGTTGTCCATGAGCGCCCATATTAACTTTAACGCCTTTATCTGATAATGCTTTTACAGTTTTTGATGTCAGGATATGTCCATTTTCATATTCTTCATCAGGAATCATCGTACGATGACGTGATCTAGCATCTACAATAGAGCGAGGAGTATACTTTAAGAGTTTTTCATTCTCCCATACATTATCATTTTGATAAAAATAATATTCTCCATTTACTCCTGCATAATTTACAATCAATGTAGGTGTATATCCTGTTTTACTAGCTCCCCAAAGTTCAAGTACATCTTTATACACAGGTGCTACAGGAATATTATGTTCGACTCCTGTATGTCCATCCATAATCATGGTCATATTGTGATAGAATGTAGATCCTCCTTCTGGAACCACGTTGATCCCTAATTCACGAGCTGCTTGCATCACTTGTTGACGTTGCTCTCTACGTGGTTGATTATAACTCTTTACAGACTTTGCTCCAAATGCTTTTGTACGACGTATAGCTGAGCGTGCATCTTCTAAATTGTTAATCACTGCTTTAAAATCGCCATCAGCTCCATAGAGTATAAATCCAGTAGAGTAGAGACGAGGTCCTACCATATCACCACTTTTTAATAACTCGCTAAGCGTGAAAATAGTTTCTGTATTAGCACTTGGATCATGAGAAGTTGTTACTCCAAAAGCAAGATTTGCATAAAAAGGCCAATGTTTTTGCGATGGTAATCCATAACGAAATGCTCCTACATGTGCATGCGCATCCACCAATCCAGGCATGATTGTTTTTCCAGATACATCAATGGTTTTTGCTCCAGTAGGTATAGTTATATTTTGACCGATAGCGGTAATCTTATTATCCGTAACTACGATGGTTCCATTATTGATTACTTGATCTCCCTCCATAGTAATGATACGTGCATTTGTAAATGCAGTAACTCCTGATGGTTTGTCTGTTTTCGCTTTAAGCGAAATAGCAATTCCAGTGATATCCATTTCTGGTACTTTATCTGGTGATCCTGATAGAAATGTAAACCTGTTTTTGATCTCATTTGAAAAATATTGATCTCCTAGTGTCCACATTACTTTTTGGCTATTAGGAGACCAGTGGATATTGATCCCTGCATCTTTGGCGATTTGAGAGACAGGGACATATTTTGAATTATTATCTAGATTGATCGTTTTCCCATTCATCACAAGTGGCGCAATAAATGCTTTGTGTAGGTTGGTGTATGCAATCCATTTATTATCTGGACTTGGAACCAATCTATTTGCATATTTGGACGTTACGTGTATTCGTTGGTCTTTTCCGTTAAGATCTACAGAGATAAGACTCTTGGTAAGATTCCCAAAATACGTACCTCCCGTTTGCAAGAAAATACGTTTCCCATCAGCACTGTACATAGGATATTCTCCATTCTGAGTAATGAGCTTAGGTTGTTGTCCTTGTGTTAATGTATAAATTCCAGGTTTTTTTGCAAATGATAATCCTTGGTCCGTATTACGTGCTTCTTTGCGATAGATGATCGTATTATTTGTTTTCGCGAAAGCGGGCGTACGATAGATTGCTTTTTCTTGAGTGAGTTTTTGAGACATACCTCCATTGATAGATACTGAATGAATGCTTCCATAGTTTTGATCGTTCCAAGTCACATATACTAATTGTTGCCCATTTGCTGAAAAAGAAGGTTCAAATTCGAAATCTTCGTTTTGAGTGGTAATACGTTGAGGTGTTCCGTTGGGTAATGATTTTTTGTACAACTTTCCAAGCGCACTAAAAACAAGTGTTTTTCCATCTGGAGATGTAATGGCATGACGAATGACTTTTACATCAAATTCATCAGGAGCTACTGGTGAATTAAAATGCACTACATCTGCAATTTTTAAGGTAACATTTGCTGTAAATGGTATTACATTATGATTATAATTTTTGATATTTACCTTATTGATTTTACCACCAGACCAGAAAATAATATCTTCATTGTTAGGCATCCAATCAAAATTTGGATACACTCCAAAAATAGCCCAAGCTTCTTGCTGGTCTTTGTTTAATGCATCATATACAGGCCATTCTTCACCTGTAGTTAAGTCATGAATATACAGTACAGATTTTGTGCGAACACGTTTAATAAAAGCCAATAATTTTCCATCTGGTGAAACCGTAGGACGTGCAGCTCCACCAGGTCCATTAGTTAATGTTTGAATTTTTCCATCCTCAAAATGATAACGCTGTATTACATAAATCTGTTTATTAGGATCTTTGTTATATTGAAAATTTCCTCCAGGATATACATCTTCACTGTAGTATAGGTATTTTCCATCTGGAGATACTGAAGGTTCATTGACATCTTGTTGATCGTTTTTACGTTTGGTTAACTGTAATCCGGCTCCGCCTGTGATATGATATTGCCACATCTCACCAGCTCCTAAAGAACGCCCAGAAGTAAAGTGTTTACGAGCAATAAGATATTGCCCATCTGGTGTCCAAGTAGCATTATTTAATAAACGAAAGCTTTCTTTAGTAATCTGTTTTGCATTACTACCATCTGCATTCATTACCCAAATATTATCACCGCCACCAGCATCACTTGTAAAAGAGATTTTAGAACCATCAGGAGAGAATTTAGGTTGTACCTCAAAAGGAATTCCTGTGCGTAAAGCTTTTGCTTGACCTCCAGAGATTGGCATCGTATAGATATCTCCCATTAAATCAAAAACGATAGTAGTCCCATCTGGACTTACATCTAGATTCATCCAAGTCCCTTCATTTGTGGTAAAAGAATGCGATTTATAATTAAACCCGTGTCCAGGATTAGCTACATTCCAAGTTGCTTCTTTTGAGGTTTCTTCTTTCTTCTTTTTTCTCTTTTGAGCCATTGAAGGAAATGCAATAGCTAGCGCGATACACGCAAGGAGTAATTTTCTGGTCATAAAGTGCAATTTAATACGTGTAAAAATGAATGAACTATGAGATATCATTTCTCTCTACGGAAGAAACAGGAATGAGGGCATATCACACTAAGTAACATTCATTTCAAATTAGGAACTAATAAGCTTCTAAGGTACAGAATTGACTAGGATAGGAGTGTTAAAGAGGTGTTAACGAATACTATTAAAAAAGACATAGATTCTTTCTGAGAATCTATGCTTTTTTAGTGTTTTTTTGAAGTAAATTTTATCTCTCAGAAGTTTCTATTTTCTCTAAAAGCAACGTAGCTTTTGCAATATAGCCATAATCACTAGAAGTACTTTTTTTGGCTGCTTCGAGACAACGCATAGCGTATGTTTTTGCTGTGTTTGTATCATTGAGTTGCAATGCCAATTCTCCTCTGTAATACACATACCAAAAAGCACCTGGACGCATTTCTATCGCTTTGTCAAACCAAGTAACCGCTTTATCTAATTGTACATTTTTATGATAGTAAAACTGAGCAGCATCAAAATAGGTAGCTGCTGTGATCTCCCCAGAGGCATTGGTTATTTTTGCTTCGATTTCTTCAAAGATAGCTTTGTCAGAATCTACAAATACAGGAATCTTCACTTTCGTATTCTCCCAAGCGATTACAAGATCACCACCATTGGTATTGAAATTTTCAAAATGAATCGTAAACGTTTCTAAAGCATTTTCCAATGTAATAGATGGAACGGTAAAACGTATAAAATCTTCTGAATCATTATAGCCTCCAGCTCCCCAAAGTTTACTATTGTTACTTAAAATAATCGTCCATTCTTTTTGAGTTGGAATACTATATAATCCATACGTTCCTGCTAGAATTGTATTTCCTGCAAAAGTTACATCTCTATCTATAGTAATTTTTGTAGAGGCATTAGCTCCAGTACGCCAAAGTTTATTATAAGGAATTAGACCTCCAAAAATAACCCTCTCTTGCTTATTAGGTTGCCCGTATTCTAAAGTGAAATTTGCAAGTCCTACTTGTTGTTGGGTGACTATTTTAGGACTTAAACTAGGTTTTGTGATTTGTGCATTGCATATACTAGATATTACAATGATTAAAATTATGGCAACTGTTTTACTGGTATTCATCTTTTATAACTAAGTGATTCTAAGATATAGAATCTGATTTTTGCTGCAAAAATAAGATATGTATCTAAAATAGAGTACGCTATTAACAAAATAGAAAGATCGTATTCTATCGGGTATTACTACTTGTTTTTAAATTCAGATAGATATAGGGAGATACAGGTTTTTCAAGCTTAGTAATTTTATAATCATCTAATAGTTAGATTTTTACTAAAATTCACAAATTAACATTTTAAATTATGACAGCAGACAAAGAAAAAAAAGTTTTAGAGAGCTTATATGATCGCATTTTTGATGCTATTACATATTCTCCAGATGGTAAGGTTGCAGCTTGGCACAAGGATACTACGTTTATTCAATTTGCAAAAAACATAGTTCTTAATCCAGATGATTTTACAAATATGTATGCTCCAGGAAACCCCAATGGTGATTTTAAAACTGCAGAGTTTTTCTCTGCAATGGTAGATGCACTACCAAATACAGATACATTATGGAGTGATTCTGGGCAGAAAATATCAGATGTATATGCAACTATTGTAGATAATGCTAATGCAACTACAGAGGTTAATCCAGATCAAAAGAAAATTTATGACCAAGCATTTGGTTTCTTAAATGTAGAAACAGAAACAACAGACTTTAGAGGTGACACAAAAACAACAACAGATCCAAGTCCTATAGCTATAGCTTATGATGATGCTCAGGCTGCTTATGTTACAGCAGTAGGAGGGTATCGAACAGCATATAATGCATATGATCTTGATAAAATAGAGGACCAACGTGGATGGAATGCTGTAGCACCTGGATTACAGTTGGCTCTTGATCAAGCATGGAATAAATGGGTACGGTCAGGAAAGGCAGAAGTAGAAGAAGCACAAAATGCACTCGTTTCTACTATAAATGATGCAGTACGTTATGTAATTGGAGAAAGTCAAAAAATGATCAATGCACAACATCAGTTAGCATCTACTACCGGAGGATCTTTTCTTCCATCATATGCAATGCCATCAAATTGGTATAGTGATTCATCAAAAGCTTCTAAACTAACTTTTAAAAGTAGTAGTTTGAATAAAACGTCAAGCACATCTGCAACTTCGTATGCTGCTTCAGCTAGTGGAAGTTGGGGATTATGGCATGCTTCAGGAGGAGTTTCTGGTAGTTCAAGAAGAGATAAAGCTCATATGGATGCTGAAGATTTTACATTAGAAGCAGAGTTAATTAATGTGACTATAAAGCGTGGATGGTTTAATCCCTTATTACTTAAAATGAGAGATTGGTATATGACTGGTACTAGGATGGGAGAAATCTCAAATGCCAAGGCAGAAGATTTAAAGGGACTTATGTCATTAATCCCGACGGGTTTTGTGGTTGCGCGTAATGTATCTATCACTGCCGATTTTTCTACAGAAGATAAGAGCTTTGTCTCAGATTCTATAAGTACACATGCTTCTGGAGGATGGGGACCTTTTAGTGTAAGTGGAAGTTATTCTCATAGCTCTTCAAAAAGTAAATTTAATGCTACTTTTGATGGAGGAACACTTAAATTACCTGGTTTACAGTTAATAGGATGGATTAATAGTGTGATGCCTTTTAGTCCTCAGGAAGATCCAAAATGATTTAGTTTTTAAAATATAGAGGTAAATTATTTATATAGTTTACCTCTTTTGTTATATACTTTATGAAATAAAAATATTATGGATGAACTTATAAAATCTATTGCTAGTTCAATAGAATACCAACGTAGTGATATTATAGCTAAGACAAACAAAAAAATAACTTCTACACTACGTGGTGGAATGAACTCCACAGTTTCTTTAGAGACTAATACAAGAGGAAGTGTAGAAAATAATAAACCAGTTTTGCAACTTAATCAGTTTCCAATGACTATTAATGGGGATGATTATAAAAATGCATTATCTACTTCTAATCCTAATGGAGATATTAGACCTCTATTTGCTCTTAGACAATTAGTAGATCCTATCCCTAGTTTTGTACAACACTATAATGCTTCTGCATATTCTACAGAAGGCATGTATGAAAATATATTAAACGGGGCTGTAACTTCTGATGAGTCTTCTTTTACAATGAGTATCTTGAGCCAAGCAAAAAAAAAATTTGAAGAAAACACATTTTCATCTATGGATGGAACTCCTGGAGATTGGCGTGCTGTTTATGCAAATCCAGAAGACTGGGCTACAGCAGATATAAGTAGATATAAAAACTTGTCTATAGACTTAAACAACTCATCATCCGATAGCCCTTTTGCAATAATTCCTTCTACTACAGACTTACAATGGAATTTTGGAGATTCATCTACACAACAAATGAATCCTACATCAAAAATTAATAAATTATCTATGAAATATCTTTTTGTAGAATTAAGAAGACCATGGTTTGATTTATTATTGTTTAATATGAATGATTGGTATTTGTCAGGACAAAGTATTGGATTTTGTTCTTCAGGTTCTTCTCAAACTAATAATGGTGTTTTTCCATTATTTCCTACTGGAATGTTAATTGCAAAGGATATAGAGCTTGATGGAGATTGGCATACAGATGACAGATCAATTCTTAATCGTTCTATGTCAGGTACTATAAAGGCATCTCTAGGTCCTTTTTCTATAACACCTAAAACCAGAAGTTCTAGCACATCTTCTCAAATACAAATAATAGGTTGGGTAAGTGAGTTAATTCCTATGTCACCTATGGTTTCTAAAAAATAATACAAAAAGTCTACGATGTAATTCTGTATACATTCCCATTTTTGATTGTATATAAAATACTTTCTGTATTCTTAATATCGTTCAATGGATTTTTTAATAAGATTACCAGATCAGCTTTGTGACCAATAGCAATACCAAACCCTTCTTTTTGCAGGAATTTTGATCCATTGTATCCAGAAGTCTGCAGTGCTTCTAATGGCGTTAAGCCAGCTTCTACCATTTGTTCTAATTCTTTATGTAAGGATGGCCCAGGATAGGTATATGAATTATAAGCTCCGCAATCTGATCCTGCAAGAAGAGGGATTTCTGCATCGTGTAGAAGTTTAGTAAGTTCTATAAAGAATTTTTGAAGTTCTTTTCTATCTTTTTTTGCTTTCGCAGAAGCGTTCAAAGCACCTCTAATACGCCCTTCATAGGTCTTAATAAACGCATCTTCCAAATGTGAAAGATACGGATCTTGAGAATGATCTACTTCATCAAGATAACTCAAGACATTACCTATATGAAGGGTAGGTGTTACAAATACATTATTAGTCTTTAGTTGTGTAAATGTTTGTTGTGCTTTGGTTTTATCATATGTAGCTATTAATTGCTCCATACTTCCCCAAAAACCAAGAGTACCATCGATAATTTGTTTTGTGATTTCTTCTTCTTTTGAAGAACATCCTTTTAAGACATAGTATAGATGTTCAATATTATCAAGCCCCGCATCAATGGCTTCTTGTAATTCGACGGTAAATGGCATATGTCCCGAAGTGATCATCTCACGAGTTTCTGCTGTAGTAATGATATCCAAATAATGCTTTCGCGAAAGCGTACTATCGTATAATTTTACATAATCAACTTCTAGCGTTTGTAAAGAGTCAAGCGCAGTCACAATATCTTTTTGAGATGCCACAGGAAGCGAACCTTCCCAACGAGCATTTGGGCCATCCAGTTTTGGACCTGATGTATATATTGTAGGCCCTATTCGAGTTCTGTTCTGAATTTCTTGATTCCATTTTTGTACTTGCGTGGTCAGGTCACCACCTGCATCACGTACTGTAGTAATACCATATTTAATGTATTGCTCTAAGAATTTTTGATTTTGGGTGATGAGTTGTTCGCCTCCGCGAAAATGAACATGGTTATCCCAAAAACCTGGAAGTACGTACCCTTCTTTTAAGTCGATGCTTTTTTGGGCTGTATAATCTGGTTTAGGTTTAGATGTGATTTCTTGAATAATACCATTTCTTATATAGATGTCTTGATTGGTAATTTCTCCTGAGATAATATCAATTACTTGAGCATTAGAAATAACAAGATCAAAAGTTTGATTTATTTGTTTTGTACAGCTTATACAGGTTAAGAATAAGACAATAGCAGCTAATTTTTTTAAAATATTCATATATCTATTGCTTATAAATAACACCGTTTTTCATAACAAAAGAGACATTTCTCATGGTTGTAATATCTTTTGTAGGATCGCCTGATACAGCAATAAGGTCTGCCCAATATCCTTCTTTAATATTCCCTAATAGCTCTAAATGAAATACGTTTGCATTAATAGAAGTGGCTGCTTGTAATGCTT
>CAYYSK010000143.1:0-8740 GCA_964474345.1 uncultured Flavobacteriaceae bacterium | reverse complement strand
TGCCATAAAATATAGCATTTTATGAGTTTTAGCATAGCACTGCTACGGTTAAACTCAAAAATGTAGTGCAACGATATATTTTGCAGTACATTCAAGCTGTAATAGATTTTCTAATGCATAATTCGGATTAAAAGAGATGATATTATTAAAAAAATGAATGTCACGAGATCTAAAACAATGATTATGACGTATAATAAGTATATCAGTATGTAAGTTCTTAATTATAAATGGTTAAGTATGAAAAAAGGGCTTACATTATTGCATATTGCTCTTGATATGTCATCCCCCAATTTGATGCTGGAAACCCTAGAAAGCTATTTTTAGGGTTTTCTTTTTTTTTGAAGATTTCCTATTAAAGAACTTTGAGGTTTTATTGACGTCGCCAAAGGGTTTAATACCCCGAGGCTTGCCTCGAAATTAAAATTCAGTTTCGTATAAATGCCTCGTGGGCTTGCCCCGAAGTAGTTTACTAAAAACACTAAAGTTGATATATCTTCTTCAAATGTGTCATGATCTTCAGACAGTGCAAGTCACGTTTTTATACCTAAAGATTTAAGAGATCGTATGCTTGTAAATAGAAGAAGTAAGTTCTTGATGATGTTTTTGCTTTGTTGCTATCCATATTCAATGATCGAGCTGATATTTTTCATGCAAACATAATATGATCATGAATATAATAAGCATCTACGTCAAATATTCTTTTGTGTTTTAACCCGAATTATGCATTAGAAAATCTATTACATCACAAAATCACTGCAAGCACTATCACTACGCTGTATTTTTTACTTTAACCATAGCGATGCTATGCTAAAAGCAAGAAAACACTAGTGTTTGCAGTGATTTTGCACTTCATTACGAAGTTCTAATGCATAATTCGGGTTTAAAGAGAGTGGATATAACCATTCTATAAAAAAATCAAAAGACATATAAAAAGAATTTAAAATGTACCTGTAATCCCCATGCTTCCTACTCCTACTTTAAGATTCCAAGTAATTCCTTTTTTATCCTTATCATTTGGGTATCGTTTTTTAGCATTCAAGTAATTATCTATAGCGTCTACAGTAACAATACTTATGGCTACACTTAATGCAACATCTGTAAGCCAGTGAGCACCATTTACAATACGTGATATTGGCGAGATCATACCTACTGTATAGATACCAGCTTTGACCCAAGGGTTTTTAAATTGCTTAGCAATAGCATATGCTGTTGTAAATGAAAGTATTGTGTGTCCAGATGGGAAAGATCTAAAGCCAGCTTCTCCACTAAAAGATTTAAAAGAAAACTTGCCTTGATTATTCTGTGGCCTTGATCTTCCAACTGTCGTTTTTGCTAATGTTTGAATTAACCCTACAGCTGTTGCAGAAGTAATTAACAAAACACCCGTTTCTCTAACACGTTCATTTTTTGTAAATAGACCAAAAAGATAAATAGATCCTGTAAGGCCATAAGTGACTTGTGGACTTCCAAAACGTTCTCCAAATTCTTTTAGTATTGTTGGAGATCCTTCTTCCTGACGCCTGAAAAACTCACTAGTTTCATCATCTACAAAGTATAAAAGAGCAGTACCCCCTGCTATAAATCCAAATGTTGCCCAATCATTTCCATCCCAATGTGCAGGACGGCTATACGCGTGTAATAATCCTCCTAATGTTGAAGCACCATCATATTTTGCAAGTTGCCAAATATTTAAACTATCCTGCTCTTGTGAGTTTAATGTTTGTTGTCCATAACTATGAATTGCAGATATAAAAAATAGTAAGAGTATAATATGATTTTTCAAAAAATATGTGTTTGTAATAATAATAGTATGATTGCGTAAGATACATTATTTGTTAAAAAATGAACCTCTAGTAATGGAATATATGAATTGTCGTTTGCAATTTTAGGAAAATTATGAGCTTTCCAATTTTCTTTTGCAGTTTCAATCTTCTCTATAATTTTTTGTGATGTACGTTCTGTGTGAGTGCATCTTTTACCTGCTACCATCCAATTTACAAATCGAGAGACAATAACTTGATTACTACCGATACTATCTTTATGGGGTATTTTTCCTTCAAGTAAATATGTAAGTGTAGCAAGCCCAATATGTGGGTACTGTACTACGTTCATATATACATCAGATCCAAGAACTGTTGGACTTACCATTCTCTTTTTACAAAAAGGAAATAACTTCCCTACAAGAAAATCGTCTATATGACAACTCCGTTCTTCTATAATCAATAGAGTATTGACATAGGGTATCTATTTCTACTTGTTAAAATACAAATAAATAGATGTAAAGGAGACTATAGTGTATTATAATTTAAGCCGTAGCAGCTAGTTGCTTTGTTTTATTTTTAAAAGCAGAAGGAGATTCTCCTGTTTGTTTTTTAAATAATCTACTTAAGTGTGAAGCATCTTGAAAACCTACTTCAAAAGCAATTTCTTTTGCTGACTTATCAGTATATGTAAGTAGACGTTTTGCTTCAAGAACGATTCTATCATGTATAATTTGCAATGGTGTTTTGTCAAATTTTGAAAAATAATTAGAAATTGTTTTCGGAGACTTATTTAATTGGGCTGCATAATAAGAGACAGAATGTTCTTTTCTAAAATGCCATTCTACTAGAAATGTAAACATGCGTATAATTTCTAGTTTTTCATCGTGTACTTGTCCATAATGACCTTGGGTTTTCATTAAGCGTGTAATCTTAATAATAAAACGAGCCATTAATAATCGTAACATTTCTGCTTGTATACTATCTTTAGTTTCTAACTCTTCTAAGAAAACCTCATGTAACATTTCAAGTTTATGTTTTTGATCGCCATCAAGATTGACTATAGGTAATTCTGAATTTCCATAAAAAAGAATTCCTACGCAACCTACTTCTTTATCATGATCTTTAATACAATAAAACTCTCTATTGAATTGATAAACTACAGCATTTCCTTCTATATATTGTAAGTGATGTAGTGGAGTAAGAGCTATAATTTGACCAGGTTGAAGTGTAAATTCGACTTGATCTAGTTTTAAAGAAACAGGATTCTTTTGAGCCCAAATAAATGTAAAAAGCGTTAAAGGCTTAGAGTCTTGGTATGGAGCTAATATTTCTTCATCGCCATAATAAAAAACGGCACTTGTAGTAAATTCTGAAAATTGTTTCTTCATAGGACATAATTGTCTATTTTTCTTTCAAGAACTTACAGGAAAATTGATTTTTTTTTACTTTAATTTTGTCTATTATGTAAATATCTTATAATCAATATTTTAACTATTATGAATTTTGCTTAAAAATGCTCTCAATTATTTCAATATATTCTATTGAATATATTATAAATATTAAAACGATAAATGAAGTAGTATTAGAGGGGAAAAGAGTTAATTTTGTTGTGTTAATGCAATATTCCATTGTTGGTACATTTTCTTAAACGCTAAAATTTCTGAAGATAATATCCTCGTGTATTTTCTATTACGATTAGATATTTTTCTAAGTTTTTTACAGTTCTCTCGTATTTTGTCAATATGGTCTATAATGCTTTTAGAAGAATCAATACGAAGACGTACATTTTTTGTAGATTGAGCAATTGCTATTTTAGATGGTAATGATACTGCATTAATAACAATTTCTTCTAACGTGTTTTCTGATTCATCATTTGAAGTGTACAAAGTATCCAATGTTTTATTATGCGTTAACTGCGAAGTGATATTTCTAGATAAGGTGTAAATATCTAGCGCTTTGTTATAAAGCGATATATCTTTTACAGATTGCGTATTGGGTAGTATGTAATTATTTGTTTTTGACATAAAATGATATGGCAAATTTACGACCAAGGTAGTATTTGCTAACTTTTAATTTTAAAGTGTAAAACTATTTTTTGTTTAGAAATAATGTATTTTTGAGTTTATACTTTAAATATTATGGTAGATGAGCTTAATCAGCGTATATTAAAATGTTTGCAAGAAAATGCTAGACAATCTAATGCTGAAATAGGAAGACAAGTAGGAATTACTTCACCAGCGGTATCAGAACGTATACGTAAGATGGAAGATATAGGAATAATACATGGGTTTAAAGCTATTGTGTCTCCATTTGAAATGGGATATCAATTTAAAGCGATTATCACATTACGAGCTTTTATGGGAAAATTAAAACCTTTTTTAGAGAAAGTAAAGACTTGGGACGAAGTAGTTAATTGTTATCGTATTACGGGTAATGAAAACATCGTTATGGAAGTTGTATTACATAATCAAGAACATCTAGAAACGTTTATCGATCAGATTATAAGTTATGGAGAATCTAAAACGCAAATAGTACTGTCTCATGTGGTAAGTTATAATCCTATCCTTAAATTTACACAAAAGTAGAAAAGGTATTATAATGGTATGCTTTCGCGAAAGCGTACTTTTAATAGTAAAAAAGTAATGTTTAATCTTCGTCGTTATCAAAATCTTCAAAGAAATGATTTTGATCGTACGGAAAATCATTACTAGAATTCTTATCATTATAGTTTACACCTGGAGGATTAAATAATCCCCATCTATCAATTAGATAATTATAGGGATTAAATGTTTTTACCCATTCAGCAAATAATGGTCTTAGAGTCTCAATCTCTTTACGTAATAAATCTAAATATTCTATTTCTTTAAAACCAGCAATCTGAAGACCTCGTAAATCAGTAATTATAGCACGAGCAGCTTTGCGAATTATTGCTGCGTTTTCCATTTTTATATCATAGAGCTCTACTCCATGAATTCCTGCTATTTTTGCAGGAATAATAAGTGCATTTTCCACCATATTACTAGTATGGTGATCAAGCAGTGCAAATTCATATGCAGAAGAGGCATTACTATCTTCTTTTGGTATTCCGTCTACAATATGTTCTACAAGTTTTAAGATAACCTCTGCTTGAATGAAAACTGGAAGCTTTCTCCAAGAATCTACATCATAATCATGGCTATCATCATCATTATACATATAAAGCTGAATTTTAAATATTAAGTTAGATGACTCTATAAAATCATAAATACATCGTAAAAGTATAGTATTTAAAACGGTATATGAATACTTTACGTATTTGATTTTAATATATTCGACAAGGGTATAAAAAGTGACGATGTTTGACTTTGTTAAAAGTACTTTTCAAGTGTATAGCTCTTTTTTTTGTAAATAGATGATTACAGAAATAATGTATTTTTTGTCTTAAAATTTTAAAGAATTATTAAAATAATGGATAATCATATAAAAATAAGATAAGTAATGATTTGATTTTAATATTAAATGGCAAGAGGTTACCTTATGAGAATTATCTATTTTAGAGCATCCATAAATAGTTAAAATACTTATATAGAATTATGAAACATATAATAACCGTTTTTTTTGTTATTTCCTTTAGTAGTTCTCTTTTTGCACAACAAGAGAATTTTTTTGAAGCACTGGATGTTTTTGAGCTAGAATATGCAGGAGATCCTCAAATATCACCAGATGGAAGTCAAGTGATTTATAGACGAACTGGTTTTGATATTATGAAAGATAGAAGTCGAGGGAATTTATGGATCCTTAATACAGATGGAACACAACATCGTAAACTTACTCAACAAGATGGTAATGAATCTCAAGCGCGATGGTCACCAGATGGTAAAAAAATTGCATATGTAGCAAGTACAAATCAAGGAAGTGAACTTTTTTTATATTGGATAGAGACAGGAGCTACGGCTAGACTAAGCCAATTAGAGAATAGCCCTTCTGGATTAAGTTGGTCACCAGATGGAAAATGGCTCTCTTTTAGCGCTATGGAATATGTAGCACCTCCAGTTATTGCAAAAATGCCTAAAAAACCTAAAGGAGCTAAGTGGGCAGATACACCTAGAATTACCGATCGTTTTAAACATGAAGTTGATGGGCAAGGATATTTAAAACCAGGATTTCGCCATATATATATGATTCCATCAGAAGGAGGGACGGCTCGTAAGATTACATCTGGTAACTTTAATCATGGGGGGTTATTAAGTTGGTCTAATGATGCGCAGCATATTTATTTTTCTGGAAACCTTTCAGAAGATTGGGAATATGATTTTCGTAACAGTGAAGTCTATAAAGTGCATACACAAACTGGAACAATCACAACTTTAACAGATCGCAAAGGCCCAGATTATAATCCTATTGTATCTCCCGATGGAAAAAAAATTGCGTATTTAGGTTTTGATGATAAGGTGCAAACCTATCAAATAACGCGATTATATGTAATGAATACTGACGGCACTCAGAAAAGAGAAGTACTAACAAAATTGGATCGTAGTATTTCTAATATTCGATGGAGTTCAGATGGAAAATTGTATTTCACATATGATAATAAAGGAAATTCTAAAATTGCACAAGTAAACATATCTGGTAAAGTAACAAAAATTGCAGATGACTTGGGAGGTACAACATTAGGCCGTCCTTATGCAAGCGGAAGTTATAGTGTATCAAATCAAGGAATTATTGCTTTTACATATTCGCAACCTGATCGTCCAGCAGATATAGGTATTATATATAAAAAAGACAAACAACCTAAAATACGTACACAATTGAATGAAGACTTGTTAGGATATAAAACTTTAGGAAAAGTAGAAGAATTGTGGTATACCTCATCTTTTGATAATCGTCCTTTACAAGGATGGATTGTATATCCTCCTAATTATGAAAAAGGAAAGACATACCCTTTATTAGTAGAAAATCATGGAGGCCCTATCCTTAATTATGGAGATCGATTTTCTGCTGAGATACAATTATATGCGGCAGCAGGTTATGTCGTTTTTTACCCTAACCCTAGGGGTAGCACAAGTTATGGAGAAGAATTTGGAAACTTATTATATAATAATTACCCGGGGGAAGATTATAATGATGTAATGGATGGAGTTGATGCTTGTATTGCAAAAGGAATTACTTCTGAAGATCAATTATATGTTACTGGAGGTAGTGCAGGAGGTATTATGACGGCCTGGATTATAGGGAAGAATCATCGTTTTGAAGCAGCGGTAGTTGCTAAACCGGTTATGAATTGGATTTCAAAAACATTAGTAGCAGATAATTATTATGGATATGCAAACTCTCGTTATCCAGGGCAGCCTTGGGAAAATTTTGAGGGATATTGGAAGTTTTCACCATTGTCATTGGTAGGAAATATAGAAACGCCAACCATGGTGATGGTAGGGATGAATGATTTACGAACACCTCCAAGTGAGTCTAAACAATTATATCATGCTTTAAAGATTAGAAAGAAAGAAACAGTGCTTGTTGAGATACCAGAAGCATCGCATGGAATAGCTGCAAGACCTAGTAATCTTATTGCAAAAGTGAATCATACGTTGGCTTGGTTCAAAAAGTTTACGAGATAAATGTTTTTAGCTAAACTTTATGAAAGAATGTTAATTGTATTTTAAATGTCAATACATTCGCAAATAATTAAACACCATAATCCAAAAACGATCGTTATACGTACAACCATTAAACCTAAACTTTTAAAACCATGGAAAACGAGAAGAATAATAACGGAATAAAAATAATAACAGGTATTCTCGCTGTACTATTAGTAGTAGCTGGTGCATTTGCTATTAAGTTATATAACCAAGAAAAGAATACTAAAGCAGAACTTACTAAAGAAAAAAGCGTTGTTCTTGCTGATCTTAAAGAAATGGTAGATAAATATGATGTTGTTATAGAAGAAAACAATTTGAAAGATACAGAACTTAATGATGCTCGTACCAAGATTCAAAGCCTTATTGATAATATCAATGAGAAAGAAGCAACTATAGCTAGTCTAGGAAAATATAGAACAGAGGTATTTAAACTTCGTAAGGAGCGTGATTTCTTATTTGCTCAAAATGATTCCTTAAGAGGAAGTAATAAATTATTAGCAATGCGTGTAGATAGCACAAATTATGAACTAGAAGTACAACGTGGAGTTGGAGATTCATTATTCCTTGAGAATAATAAATTGTCAGAACGTGTAGAGCTAGGGTCTGCAATTGTGGCTAATAAATTAAAAGCCGTAGGTGTAATAGAACGCTCTTCTGGGAAATTAGTAGAAAATGCAAGAGCTCGTCGTGTAGATAAAGTAAGAGCTTGTTTTACAGTACCGCAAAATAGACTAGCAGAAGCAGGAGATAGAGAACTATATGTTCAAGTAGTTGATCCTTCTAAAAACATTTTAGGTGCAAATAAGTCAGTTATTTTTGATGAACAAACAGTGACATATAGTAAAGTGTCAAAGTTTTACTATGAAAATACTGCATTAGATATATGTGAAAACATAGCACCTATAGGAGATAGCTTTGAAACAGGTGTGTATACAGTAAATGTATATGATGGTCCAGCACTTATTGCTCAAACCACATTTACACTTAAATAATTTCTGGTACTTGTGTAGGAAGAAACACTTTTGAGAAAAATTCCACGATGTGATATTAAAATCCTCGTGGAATTTTTTGTATATAATTTTTTTTTACTTCAAAATATCACATTTTAAATTGTTTCTAATAATAAGAACTTTGCTATATAAAACCAAAACAGTCTATAGGATGTCATGATGTTTTTCTGTTTAGCTAGGTGTAAATAAATAATAGAAAATGAGTTTTTATAGTATCAATTACAACAACTATCAAGGTTTGTTTTTTTATGTTAAAAATGAATTTTTGTTTAATTAAAATTGCTAACTGAAATCACTTATTTTGTTAAATAAAAAAATAACGTAGAAATAATTCAAAAATGAAAATGAA
>CAYYSK010000142.1:0-8841 GCA_964474345.1 uncultured Flavobacteriaceae bacterium | reverse complement strand
ACTTATTTTGTTAAATAAAAAAATAACGTAGAAATAATTCAAAAATGAAAATGAAATTGCACAATTAGAAATCCAGAATAACAAACAACATCACGAGGCAGAACAGCAAGCAAATCTTCAAAACTGGTTAATTCTTCTTCTTTTCATTATGATTTTATTTGCAGCTATTGTTCTTTGTGGATTTAATGAGAAAAGAAAGGGAATGAAGATTATTAAAAATAAGAGTAAAGAGAATAAATTGTTAATGGGAGAAATACACCATCGTTTAAAAAACAATCTTCAAATTATTCTCAACCTATTAAGTGCACAAACAGATAGTCATCAAGATAATTTTGAACTTAAAGAAGCATTAATGGAGAGTCAAAAAATAAAATTCGTTCTATATCTATTATCCACAAAAACTTATACCAAGGAAATCAGTTTGCAAAAACCTCAGTGAATTCCTACTTAAGTGAACTCATATATAATTTGAAAAAGTTTTGGCGAAAAGAGTAGTAATTTAAACTTTGTATTAGATATAGATAATAAATAAATTTGTAGAGGACTAGCTGTGCCACTAAGACTTATTATAAATGAGCTAATTACTAATAGCTATAAATATGCCTTTTCTAATATGAATGATTCTAATAATAAAATAACGACTTCATTTGGAATGCAATTAGTTCAGGGGCTCATAGGACAACTAAATGGGAAAATTGAAATAATTCAACAAGAGGGTACTATTTTTGATATTTCTTTAGAAGAACCAATAGCTGCATAAATCCATTTATTACCATTTTAGCGCAATTTTTCCTATTATAAAATCGCTATTATTAAGACAGCGTCTTTTTTGTTATACAATCCAAAAATAATTACTCTCATTCCAAAATAATATGGATATCATGACCTAACTAGATTCAGCCAGAGGAAAAGTTAAATGTTATTCCATAAACCCTAACAATCATACTTAAGGTGACTAATAGATTTACTATTTTTTAAATGGAATGATTGCTTTAAAACTCTTTTAAGTCAAATATATAATGAGTTTATTTATTCTTTCTTATACCAATCCAACTGTATCACTTCGATAGCTGGATTTCCTTTGTTGACGATGGTTTTAAAATTGGCAATATCACTATATCCATTAGTGCCACGATAATGATATGGGTATATTTTCTTTGGAGCAAATTCAAGAACGGCATCTGCGGCACTAATTTCTGTCATGGTATATGGCAGATTCATACATACAAAAGCAGCATCTATGCCTTTTAACGCTCTCATTTCTGGAATGTCTTCAGTATCTCCGGAGATGTATATACGAGTGTCATCTTTTTCAATGATATATCCATTACCACGCCCTTTAGTGTGAAATTTTAAAGCCTCTTCTCGTAAATTATACATTGGTATAGCTTTTACAGAAAAGCCAAATCGCTCTTTGTTATCTCCATTCTCTAAGACATCTAGCTGAGGTACAAAATCTTCAGGCATTTTATCTGCTACAGCTTGAGGCACTATGATTTTTGCTTTTGAAGTATCTAAACCTTCAATAGTTTGAACACTTAAGTGATCTCCGTGTATATCTGTTACCAAGATTAAATCTGGTTGAGGATAGGGTGTAAATATATCTGCGCCACCTACAGGGTCAATATAAATCGTTTTTCCATCCCATTGTAATATCATTGTTGCGTGACTTACAGGAATAACTTTAAAGTCAGCCTGTTTTTTAATTGGAGATGATGTCACCTCTTCTTTAATTACTGTAGCCGTTTCTACTTGTTTCTCTTTACAATTTATTAGGAATAGACAAATAAGTATTAGAGTAAGAATATGTTTCATAGGGTGATTATTTTAAAATTAATTCCATTTTTATATTAGCTCTATCGTAATTTGATGTTGTTTCTAATGGGATTTCTTTAAAGCCCCATTTTTTATAAATATAAATAGCGTTTTCAAGAACAGTATTTGAGTATAAGACAAGTTTTGGAACATCTTCCGCTTTCGCGAAAGCAATACAATGAGCCATCAATTTTTGGCCAATACCTTTACCTCTTATTATGGTATTTACCGCCATTTTTGTAAGTTCAAATACATTAGATTGTTGCATAGGCATTAGAGCAACAGTTCCAACTACTTGTTCCTGTATAATTGCAAAGAAAATATGCCCTCCTTTGGAAATTATATATTTCTCAGGATTACTTAATACCTCATTGTCATAGGGCTCTATGTAAAAGAATGTTTCTAACCATTCAATATTTAGTGCTTTAAAAATGGAAGCATATTCAGGTTGATAATTAACAATTTGCATAGTTTATTCTTATAAAATCGGTTACAAAATAGCTAATTGCCTTGCCTACTTGATTACTTTTTTTACGTGTAGGAGCTGCCTCACAAATATGAAAATAGCTACAACTTTTTTGAGTAGCTGCAATAGCTATAAATTGCCGCACACTATTGATATCAAAACCACTAGGTGATTTTGCGCTACTTGGAAAATTTGCGATAGCATCACAATCTAATTCTAGTCCAAAAGGTTGTTGGGATACAAAATCTAACGAATTTTTGAATTGATTAATTAGTGAAGATTCAAGCCATAAGTCTTCTAAAAAATCATATCTCAATCGGTCTTTATGAAGATGCAAGAGGTCGTAAATATACTGAGGAGTATAGTTTTTATGCAATCCAAAAACAGCATATTTATCAAGAGTGGATAGTGCTGGGTCGTCGAGAGATAATGCATATGAAAACCCATTACCACTGTGGCGATAATCTACATGTCTTAAATCGGTATGAGCATCTATATTAATAACATTTATAGATGCGTTAATCGCCTGCGAGACACCAGTAATATTTCCATAAGCATTGTTATGCCCACCTCCTATAATGATTGGAATTTTACCAGCTGTTACGATAGTTTTTACAATAAATGCAACTTTTTTATCTATACGATGTACCACATCTCCTAAAGCTTCTTTGGGTGTGGTGTATGTAATATCGTCTGGAGTAACAGAAATATGGCCTAGTAATAGGATATTCTGCCCTTTGTTGTACTCATTTTCTTGTATGTTTACAAATGTTTGTAAAAACGCACTCCAAGCTTTGGAAGTACCTCTTCTCCCATAATTAGCACGTACGCCAAAATCTTCTGTAATTCCAAAAATGACATATCGAGCATCATTTTTTTCTATGTCGTCAAGACTAAAACAATATTGTAATTGTTCTCCAATTTTTGTTTCACCCTTTCTCTTTGAGATAATCTCTTGTAATTCCTCCTGTGATTGGATGTGAAGCTGGATCATTAGTTCATTTTTTTAGTTAATGCTTGGAGACATTGTTCTCTGATATTCCATAACTCATTAGCTGTATATGGGATATTATCACGTTGTATCCAATCTTTATGAATAGATTTAAGAAATGATATTTTATAATCAAGTATTTGATCAGGGTCTATAGTTTCTTCAATAAGAATATCAGGTTCCCATAGTTTATCGACAAGGTTAGGAAATGCATAGTCATAACGTTCATTAGCATAGCTTAAGAAGGTGTGATCTTCTAAAATGTACGGAAGTTCATAACGATCAAGTATTTCGCCTACACCAGGTGTATTTTGCTCATTCATAGGATAGATGCAAAGATTAAGACGTATACTATGAATTTCATTTTCTTCAGCTAGAGTTTTTAAGCATGAACATTTTGTAGCACAGCTGCCTATACCTTCATCAATGATACTTTCTATAATTTCAGGAGTTTTATTACGACCGTACGGTAATTTATGTATGTAACGTATAGCATCATGAAATGTCTTGATATTTTTCTTTAAAAATTCATCAGAGACGGGATTTCCCTTTGTTAAATTAAAATTTGGTAAACTCATATCAATACGCCGTTTAGAATGAGTTGTTCAATTTGGTGATGCCCAAACCTATATGGAATGGTGTTGTATGACTTTTGGGGAGTGGTTATCATTAAATTTGCTTTTTTCCCTTTAGTAATACTTCCTGTTTCAGAAGCTACATCCATAGCAAAAGCACCATTAATAGTAGCTGCTATGATAGCTTCTTCTGGAGTCATTTTTAATTGTATACATGCCTGAGATACAACAAAATTCATGTTTCCACTAGGAGAAGATCCAGGATTATAATCAGTAGCTATGGCAAGAGGTAATCCAGCATCTATAATTTGTCTAGCTGGAGTGTAAGGTATATTTAAGAAAAAAGAACAACCTGGTAAAGCTACAGAAATCGTATTACTTCCTATAAGAGCTTCAATATCTTCTTGCGTGAGTTCTTCTAAGTGGTCTACAGATAAGGCATTATATTTTACGGCAGCTGCAATTCCTCCGATAGCATTAAATTGATTGACATGTACTTTAGGAGATAGACCGTATTTTTTTCCTGCATTGAGTATAGCTTCCATTTCTGCTACAGTAAAATACCCTGATTCACAAAAAACGTCTATAAAGTCACATAATCTTTCCTTTGAGAATTTTGGAATCATCTCTTCGATGATGAGTTGTAAATAACCTTCTCTATTTTCTTTAAACTCTTTAGGAATGGCATGTGCACCTAATAATGTAGCTTTTATGGGAATAGATACTTCTTTTTTAAGTCGAGCAATGACTCTAAGCATTTTTTCTTCTGCGGCAACAGAAAGACCATATCCGCTTTTTATCTCTATAGCACCTGTACCTAATTGTATAAGTTGTTGTAATCTTTTGAGTGCATCTTCGTACAAAACATCTTCATCCATAGTACGCAATCGTGCTACTGAATTTAGAATCCCACCACCGCGATTTGCAATTTCTTCATAGGAAAGTCCACGTATGCGATCTACAAATTCATCTTCACGTTCTGTAGCGTATACAAGATGTGTATGTGAGTCACACCACATCGGTAATACAATTTTTCCTATAGCATCTATGATTTGCACATTTGGAAGAGAAGGGAGGTTACTCATAACTCCATAATCTAATATACGATCATCCTTAATTAGAAGAAATGCGTCATTTATATATGGCATTTTCGACATATCTTGCCCACTCACAGGAAATGTAAACTCTCCCGTAACAAGTAATTGGTTGATGTTTGTGATGAGTTTCATAAAATGCTTAAAGGTAGGTACTTTATTGCTTATATTCAGAAATTCACTGGCTAATTTTTCAACAATTACGTAGCATCAAAAGGACATTGATTCTATAATTATTTGATATACATCCCATATTGTTTTTGTATTTTTATAGGATAAAAAAATGCTAGTTATGAATAATTATAAAAAAGGGGTAAATACAATTTGCACTCATGTGGGAGAGGTTAAGGATGAGCAGTTCCAAGGAGCAGTTTCTCCTATCTACTTATCTTCATCATATGCTTTTATGGATGTAGATGTAAAACGATATCCAAGATATTTTAATACACCTAATCAAGAGGCACTTTGTAAAAAGATTGCAGCACTTGAAGGTACAGAAGCAGCTATGATTTTTGGCAGCGGTATGGCAGCAGTAAGTACAACATTACTCGCTTTTTTACAACAAGGAGATCATATTGTTCTTCAAAAGACATTATATGGTGGGACTTATAATCTCGTAGTAGAAGAGTTTAAAAAGTATGGAATTGAATATACATTTACTGATGGTCTTGATGTATCCGCTTTCGCGAAAGCGATTACCCCAAAAACAAAAGTCTTATATATAGAGACACCTTCTAATCCTTTGATGACAATTACAGATATGCAAATGGTGGGTGATCTAGCTAAGAAACATGGTATTGTTACTATGATTGATAATACGTTTGCATCTCCTATTAATCAAAATCCATTAAAATTTGGAATTGATATTATGATTCATAGTGCTACCAAGTATATGGGAGGGCATAGTGATATTTGTGCAGGCGCAATTGCAGCAAGTGAAGAACATATTAATCGTATTTGGAAACTCGGTAAAAATTTGGGTGGTAGCTTAAGTGATATGACGGTATGGATGCTTGAACGTAGTATGAAAACAATGGCTATACGTGTAAAAGCACAAAATAGAAATGCAAAAAAGTTAGCTAAATGGTTGGATAAACAAGAAGCAGTGGATCGTGTGTATTATCCGGGATTAAAGTCACATCCTGATTACGAACTTGCAAAAGCACAAATGAAAGGATATGGAGGAATGCTATCTTTTGAGCTTAGGAAAGGGCTTGATCCAGAACTTTTTCAAAAATCATTACAATTAATAAAGCCTTCAATGAGTCTTGCAGGGGTTGAAAGTACAATGCTTTCTCCTGCTCAAACTTCTCACCTTTTATTGGGTGAAGAAGAAAGAGCAAATCAAGGAATAGCAGAAGGTCTAATACGTTTTTCTGTAGGAATAGAAGATAAAGAAGATATTATAGAAGATATACAGCAAGCCTTACTAACTGTAATGGCTCAAGTAGAAGAACCTGTGTTATAAAAAGAATAATATTACGACACAGTATACACTGAATATAAAAATAGAATGAAATTAGACATACTAGCTATAGGCGCACACCCTGATGATGTAGAATTAGGGTGTGGAGCTACCATCGCCAAAGAAATTGCAAGAGGAAAGAAAGTTGGAATCCTTGATTTAACAAGAGGAGAATTAGGGACTAGAGGTACTATGCATACTCGTAAAGAAGAAGCTACAAATGCAGCAGCTATTTTAGGAGTAAGTGTACGAGAAAATATAGGTCTTGCTGATGGATTTTTTCAAAATGATAAGGAAAGTCAATTAAAGATTATAAAAGTGATACGTGCGTATCAACCAGAAATGGTACTTTGTAACGCAATAGATGATCGTCATATAGATCATGGCAAAGGAAGTAAACTTGCAAGCGATGCTTGTTTTTTAAGCGGGCTTGCAAAGATCGAGACAGAAAGAGATGGTGTAGCTCAAGAAAAATGGCGTCCAAAAACTGTATATCATTATGAACAATGGATACACATACGCCCTGATGTTGTTGTTGATGTTTCTGGATTTATAGATAAAAAATGTGAAGCTCTTTTTGCTTATAAAACACAATTTTACGATCCAAATTCTAAAGAAGATAGTACTCCTATTTCAAGTTTAACTTTTAGAGAAAGTATTAACTATAGATCACAAGACTTAGGAAGACTTATAGGTGTAGAACATGCCGAAGGGTTTAATGTAGAACGTTACCCAGCTGTAGATAGTCTTTTTGATTTGATATAGTATAGTCTTATCAATTATTTTGGAATTCTTATAGGATAAATCTGAAGTGTCTACCTATTTTATTTATAAAATAAGGTAGATATTTCTATGTTAAAAAACATTTTCTTAACAGTAAAGAATAGTATATGTTCTTATTTTTATGACTATGAAAACGATAATATCTTTTTTACCTCTATTCTTTTGTGCTACACTGTTTGCACAAAACAATAATACTTCAAAAAAAGAATCATCTAACTTTGCTCCTTTCACTTGGTATCAACAACAGAAAAAAAGAAAAGAAACTGTTTTAAAAGAATACTTTAGAAAGAATTTAGAAGATTATAATTTTCTTGCAGAGAATAAAAAAGTAGAAACTGTAGATATAAAAATGCCTATATATCCAATTCCTACATCAAAAACGCCTCCAATGCCTGTAATATCTCCAGATAATACTACAACGTATTATTTAAAAGTGTATCCTGATAAAGAATAAAATAGGAATATTACTTCAATTCGTAAAACAATAAACGACTCTGTTTATTCATTGGGAGTAATAGTAAATTCTTTTCTTTTATATATGCAATATCACCAACACTTTGCCCTACTTGAACAACCTCTTGTGTAGTTCCGTTGTAATTCATAAGGTGAACTTTTCCACTACGCCAATCTGAGATAATTAGATGATTTTTATCATATGGACGTATACCATCTAGATTTCCTATAATCTCAGTAACGGTTTCCATTTTTTTATTATTAATATCAAATTTTGTTACACGTCCGCCTTCTGGAGCACTTCCCCAAGATGCTACAAACATAGTATCTCCTTGTATCAAAAGACCATTAGGGTTATCCAACTTAGGGTCAGCTAGCCAAAAACCAAACTTCCCTTCAGTATTCAGTTTGTAAATTTTTGATGTACGTGTATCTGATACATAAATACTTCCATCTGGAGCAATAACTACATCATTTAAAAACTCAATACCTTCGGCAGTATATGTATTGAGAACTTCTCCAGTTTTAATATCTGCTTCTACAAGTTCAGTTACATCAGAGACATACAATTTGTCTTTAGTAATGGCAATTCCTTTAGGATCATTAAGTCCTGAGACAAATTGTGCATTTAGTAACTTTCCACTTGTTGTAATTGTAGCAATAGATCCATCTCCAGCTTTCCTATTTCCAATTAAAGATGCATAAATCACATCATTATTTTTATCATATACAGCAGATTCACAATGTGTTAATCCCACAGTTTCTGTTAAGAAAGTAGCTTTAGGTGTTGTTTGAGTTACTTCAATAGTATTTTCAACAATATCTTTTTCTGGTGGTGCCGAATTTGTTTTGTTATTACAAGAAAGGTAAAATGCGCAAACAACGGCTAGTATATAAAGTGATTTCATGATAACGATCTTTGAACGATAAAATTAATCAATGCTATAAGAAAGGCATCTTTATAAACTGTTAAATAATAATTTATTAAGGTACCCTATTTGCTTATCCATGTTCAATAAATTGGTAAAAGAGTTGAAGTATGCTTTCGCGAAAGCGTACTCTTCCTAATTACGACACATCATTTAGAATATGGTATAAAGACATTACGTTTTTTAAAACACTTAAAAAGTGTAGATAATTACTATTAATGCGAATCAAGAGTTAAATATTAGTGTTATAAACGCAGCAGCTAATCTTCC
>CAYYSK010000141.1:0-8849 GCA_964474345.1 uncultured Flavobacteriaceae bacterium | reverse complement strand
ATCTGCTGGATACATAATCAATTTATTTTGAATGTAAAGGTACAAAAAGTGTACCTCAATAATGTAGACGGTAATTTTGACAATTTATTACATAAAAAAATCCCGCCATAGCAGACAGGATTTGGGGGCTATAAGTATTTAAATGTTTCTTTTTAGAGGTAGATCGGCTAATTATCTACTTACTTTATGTTTCATAAAAATAATACTTATACAATATAAATAAGATAATGTTATTACTTCTTGAAATTAATAGATTATAGTGTTTTATCGATAAAATGAACATATTTATCGATAAAATACACAAATAATATATTAAAATATAATAAATTTAACATTTTTCATCAAACCTATAGTTCTTATATAAAGTGTTGTATACTCTTTTTACATTACATTTCCATCTTATAGATTACTTAATGCTATCCTAAAAACAAGAAAATATTCGTATTACAAAAGTTCTTCCTGAAGTGTTAAAAAGTGATTTATGTAACGTTAACATCAAAATAGAGAAGCGTATAGATGATTTTAGTTACTTTTATTTTTTAAAAATTGTAAAAAAATGAAAAAAACTACTTTATCTATAAAAGCACTTGCTGCTTTTATACTCTTTATGTTTACCAACTATGTGCAATCACAACATACTTTCTCTATTGTAGCAGTAGATCCTGTAACTGGGGAAATTGGAAGTGCAGGTGCTACGTGTCTTGATATAGACGACCTTAACGGAGAAGAAGGAGCTTTGGTAATAAGCGATATTATACAAGGTGTTGGAGCTATACATACTCAAGCAGCTTTTACTTTTCAAGCACAAGCACAAGCTAGAGCAAGAATGGAAGCAGGAGACTCTCCACAAGAAATTCTGAATTGGATTATGTCTAATGATTCTGGATTTAACTCAAGACAATACGGAATCGTTGATTTAATAGGAGGACCAGGAGGAGACCCTAGAGTTGTTGGATTTACCGGCACAAATAATGGTTCTTTTGCTAATCATATTGAAGGCTCTAATTACTCAATACAAGGAAATATACTTCTTTCTCAAGAGGTACTTGATGATATGGAAACAGGATTTCTTAATACATCAGGGACATTAGCTGACAAGTTAATGGCCGCTTTACAAGGTGCTAAACGTATAGGAGCTCAAACTAGTTGCACAAGCAATCAGACCAGTTCTAAATCTGCATTTTTGAGGGTAGCAAAAATTGAAGACTTATATACAAATTATGGACATACAACTGTAGACCTTAATGTTAGTAAAACAGCATTTGCCCAAGACCCTATAGATGTTTTACAAGACACATATGACTTTTATTTAACAGACCCTCAAATGGATTGTATAGATACTATAGATTCATTCCCATATAGTGAAAGCTTTGAAACTGATTTAGGACTTTGGACTCAAAATGATCTTGATCTCTCTCATGTAGGAAACACAGATTTTGATTGGACACGCAATTCGGGAAGTACAACTACTTCTAATACAGGTCCAACAGCTGCAACAAATGGAGGTTTTTATTTGTATACAGAAGCAAGTGGAGCTAATGTTGGATTTCCTACCAAGAGAGCTGTACTAAATAGTCCTTGTATAGAAATTCCAGTAGACGCGATTGATGCTTTTTTCCAATTTGATTATCATATGTTTGGTAGTAACGTTGGTAATTTGGCAGTGAGAGTTAATGATGGTAATGGATGGATGACTGTATGGTTATTAGAAGGAAATCAAGGTAATGAATGGAATAATACGTCTATTGATATTAGTGATTATATAGGACAAACCATTCAGCTTCGATTAGATAGTACTACAGGAACAGGACAACGTAGTGATGTAGCTATTGATAATATTGTGATAGAAACAAATGTATTAGGATTAGAAGAAGAAAGGTTTAATTCAATATCTGTGTATCCAAACCCAACAACGGATATCCTAATGGTTGAATCACTAAATACAACTATTGAAGCAATAGAAATTTATGATATTAGTGGGAAACTAGTAGCGAAAAAAATATTTGAAAATGGAGAAGTATCTAGTATAGATATCTCTAAGCTACCAACATCTATATATTTTGCAACCATTACATCTGAATCAGGAAGATCAGTTAAACGTATTGTAAAAGAATAGAGTATCAAATATGCTATTACTTTCGTAACAATTGGAATATATCTACGTCATATATACTAGAACTCTTATTTTTGTGATTCTTTTAGTAATAAGAAATATAGATGATTAAATATATAGCCGCAGTTTTGGGCTGGTTTGTTGGAAGAGGTTTTTTTGGTGCTCTTATAGGGTATTTGGTGGGAAGTGCTATAGACAGTATGCTCTCTCCAAATAAAGAAACACAAGATCCAAGGAATAGAGGTTTTAGAGACGTCTTTGAACAAGCTACACGTGAATCAGTATCTCCTGGTGATTTTGAATTAAACTTATTATCATTAGCCTCAATTGTCATTAAAGCAGATGGAAAAGTAAGTCAAAGTGAGCTGGATTACGCTCGTCAATACTTTGTAAGGGCTTATGGTAAAGAGCGTGCCAATGCAACATTTAGAACCTTTAATGATGTGATTAAAAACAGAGAAATTTCAGCATCTCGTATCTGTTCGTATCTTAATAATCGCACACGTTATGAAGTACGATTACAAATTCTACACTTTTTGTTTGGTATTGCACAAGCTGATGGACAAGTAAGTGACTCAGAAGTAAATGTAATGGCACAGATTGCAGGATATTTTGGTGTAAATCATCAAGATTTTGAAAGCATCAAAGCCATGTTCTTTAAAAATGCTGATAGTGCTTATAAAATTCTTGAGATAGATAAAACAGCTACTAATGAGGAGGTGAAAAAAGCTTTCAGAACTATGGCTAAAAAATACCACCCTGATAAACTACAACATATGGATGAAGCGTATCAAAAAGGAGCTGAAGAGAAGTTTAGAAAAGTTCAAGAAGCGTATGAGACAATTCAGAATGAACGTGGGATGTAATTCCTCCACCCCTATATCCTCTCTCCCTAGGGGAAAAGGTACTTTTCATTCCTTCGAAGGAGGGAATCTTTTTCTTTTTTGGCAATAAAAGAAGAAAAGAATAAAACTCCTTAAACTCTAAACAATCTACTAAAAACCGCTTTTATAAACTCTTTTTTAGGCAAGCTCCAGATGATTTGCAATTCTTCTTTAAATGTAGTTTCATCATCTAGAAATTTAAAAATACGATCGGGAGAGTTATTTTTAAACATCTCTCCAAAAATAGAAGCTCCTATATGATTTTTGCGATACAATACATCAATCAACAATAAATCATACCACCAGAAACGAGTGCGTTTTGAAAATTTACGAAAATCTTGCTCTGTTTTTATAAAATTAATAAGTACTGCTGTTTTTTTTAAGGTATTCTTAAATGTAAATCCTGTACTAGCTTTTGTCCACCCTCCTGCACTCCCAATATGCATGATGTTTTTAGTATTATGGAAATCAAAACGATAAGATGACATAGGAATGCTTCCTTTTTCTTTATTTTCAATGCTATATTGCAATATATCTTTTTGATTTAAATATTCTTCAATAGCAACTTCATATTCTTGTTCCTCAAGAAGATCTTTTGAAAATAATGTGTATTCAAATAATGCTTCAGTGGTAGAAGTAGGTAAGACATACATAAATCGACAATTTCCTTTTTGTGGAATTGTAAAATCCATAAAAGTAGCAACATTAGGGTTAAAAACAGGAGCTTCTGTTTTTATAAACCACCCTACAAAATGTTGTTTGAGATACTGATGCCGTGATTGTGATTCAAGAATTTCTGAATTGAGAATGCTATTAAAAACTTTTGATGCCAAAAGTTTTTGATGGTTTGTAGTTACGACAACTTGGTCAAATTGATTCTCTACAGAGCGTACTGTTTCCTGTAGGAAAGAAATATGCGAGGATGTTTCTAATTTTGCTTTCGCGAAAGCGTAAAAATCTTTCCCTTCAATCTTTTTATATTGATATGGTTGTATCTTAATGTCTTCTGAAAATAGAGGGCTTTTAAAACCTAAGGATGACCAATAATGTGAAACAATGGGTTCAAAAATATCAGATCCTGACTCCCAAAAACACCAAGTGCGATCATTATCTTTCTTTATAGATTGATCAATAATAAGAATAGATTTTGTGTCAAAAAATGGATCTTGAACCATACGATAGGCCAACGTAAGCCCAGAAAGACCGCCACCTAAAATGATATAATCATAATGCGTTTGCACACTACGAAGTTACGTATTTTCCCTTACCTCTATATCTTGTTTTCTAATGAAGAAAAGATTTTAAAAAAAGATATCCTGCGCTAATCTATACGTATTGGCATGTGCCTCTATAATGATTTTAATATCTGATGAATACCCGCCTCCCATACTGCATTGAACTGGGATATTAGCGTCTTTACATGTTTGTAGTACATAGCGATCTCGTTCTTTACACCCTTGAAGACTACATCCTAATTTACCTAGTTTATCACTTGCGAGAATGTCAACTCCAGATAAGTAGAAGATAAAATCGGGTTGCTGTTGCTCAATAAGCACTGGAAGGGTGTCTTTTAAAATTTTCAGATAAGCCGTATCATCAGTATTTGTATCTAAAGCAATATCTAGATCAGATGTTTCTTTTTTAAATGGATAATTAGCTTTGCCGTGTATAGAAAATGTAAATACTGTAGGATCTTCTTGAAAAATTTCAGCAGTTCCATTTCCTTGATGTACGTCTAGATCTATAATGAGTATTTTTTTTGCGAGCCCTTGAGATTGTAAATAACGAGCACCTATGGCTTGATCATTGAGCATACAAAATGCCTCTCCATGGTCAGTATACGCATGATGTGTTCCTCCTGCAACATTCATCGCAATATCGTACTCTAACGCATATTGACACCCATCTATGGTACCTTGTGCAATAATAAGTTCGCGTTGTACGAGTTCTTTAGAAAGCGGAAATCCTATTTTTCGAGCATCACGACGTTCTATTTCTAATGATTTTAGATTTGTAAGATATTCTTGCGTATGACATCTTAATATATGGAGATCATCTACTATGGCAGGCTCAAAAAAATTATCTTTTGTACAAGTCCCTTCATATATAAGTTGTCGAGGTAATAAATCATACTTTGCCATAGGGAAACGGTGTCCGTCTGGAAGATGATGTTTGTATATGGTATGATAGGCTATTTTAAGCATTTATGTATACAAATTAAATTGAATACGCTTTTGCAAAATATCAACCTCAAGTACTTTCACGATAATTTGTTGTTGCAAATTCACATGGGTCAATACATATCTATTTGCTATGTTTGAGATGCGAATTAAATAAGTGATATCAAATTAAAAAGGTTGCCTGAATAAGGCAACCTTTTTAACTATTTTATTAGTATATGTAATAATAATAATTTACATGTATTACATATCAAAAGTAAACGTTCCAGTAGTTAAACCATCTGCAGTAGACCATGTTCCTTCATTTGATTCACACGCTCCAAAATCAGCAGGATCTTGACCAGGAGGCAATACACTACCATTCCAGTTGATATCTACTCCATTATAAGTAACCAATTGATTATACCCTTCTAACATCATAACTCCAGGCTCTTCAAAATAGTTAGCAGTCAATCCTGCCTGTGTAGAACTATCAAGTCCTAATCCGCACAAAAGTGTATCGTCCCAACCTTCTATATCTGGATTTGTATCCATAAACATATTACCGTTTATAGAAACAACCATCGTTTGTATCGTTTCAAAACCATCACCAAAATCATCATTAGGGTGTGCTATTCCAGTAGTAACAACATCCCAATTCCCAGTAAATGAAGGATTAGCATCCTCTACAAATGTACCTAATGCCATAATTACTCTTTGATTAGATCTATCTTTAAATACTTGAATATATCCTTCTTTAGTATCTAAAGTTACATTAGTAGCAGTTACATGATCTATATCAGTGATATTCAATGTAAAACTACCTCTTTCATTTGAAAACGAAATGTGATCTAAATCATTTGTTGCATTTGCTGTAAATTCTAAGAGCTCACCATCTCTCAATTTTATTTCTGCTTTATAGGTGTCACCACCCACAATGTTTACATAAATCTTTCCTTTTAAAGATAAATCACTTGTTGAAAATACACCGTGATACAAACCTCTATTACTGTTATCGAGTAATGGATCAGGTTCTTCTTCAAAAAGACTTATAATTTCATTATTCACAGGTACAATTTGTTCCTGTATATCCTCATCGTTGTCATTTGAACAACTGCTTATCACTAATGCCCCAATAGTCAATAAGCTCAAAAAGTAATTTTTCATCATTTTTATCTTGTTAAGATCTAGTTAAATCTGTGCAAGTTTAAATAAAAAAAATGACAATTGTAAATAAATAAATAAAAATCATGTCATTTATATTAACCTTTGAGGGAGCTATTTATGTAATTTAAGTTGAATACGCTTACGCGAAATATCAATCTCAAGTACTTTGACGATGACTTGTTGTTGCAAACTTACATGTGTCGATACGTCAGAAACAAAACCATCAGCGAGGTTTGAAATATGTATCAATCCACTTTCTTTAATTCCAATATCAACAAAACATCCAAAATTAGTCACATTATTGACAATGCCAGGAAGTAATTGTCCTGCCTGTACATCTTCTATGGTTCTAATATTTTGATTAAAGGTAAATACTTTTGCTTTCTCCCGAATATCAAGTCCTGGTTTTTCTAACTCTGTAATAATATCAGTCAATGTAGGAAGTCCTACATCTTCCGTTATGTATTTTTGAAGATCAATACCTTTTAAAAGAGTGCCATTTCCAATCATTTCTGAAATAGAAATCTTCTGATCTTTAGCTATTTGTTTGATAAGTTTATAACGTTCTGGATGTACAGAAGAGTCATCTAGTGGATTTTCAGCTCCTTTTATTCGAAGGAAACCTGCGGCTTGTTCAAAGGCTTTTCCGCCCAAACGAGGTACATTCTTTATAGCAATTCTGGAGGTAAATGGGCCTTCGCTTTCGCGAAAGCGTACTACACCTTCTGCCAATTTTGGTCCAATACCTGAGACATAACTTAATAACGGTGCACTTGCCGTATTGACATTAACACCTACACTATTTACACACGTTTCTACCACACGATCCAGGCTGTTTTTAAGTGCCGTTTGATCTACATCATGCTGGTATTGTCCTACACCAATAGACTTAGCATCTATCTTCACCAGTTCGGCAAGAGGATCAGCAAGACGTCTTCCAATAGATACAGCTCCACGAACGGTTACATCATAATTTGGGAACTCATCTCTTGCAATTTTGGAAGCAGAATAAATAGATGCGCCAGCTTCACTCACTACAAATACCTGCATTTCATTTTTAAAATGAATACGTTTAATAAGGCGTTCTGTTTCGCGTGAAGCAGTTCCATTTCCAATAGCAATGGCTTCAATCTTATAGGCATCTGTGAGCGAACTTATTTTCTTAATGGCGCCCTTGTCATCATTTTTTGGAGCGTGTGGGTAGATCGTTTCATTATGTAACAAGCTACCTTGGGCATCCAGACAAACCACTTTGCAACCTGTTCTAAAACCTGGATCGATAGCAAGAATTCGTTTTTCACCTAAAGGAGCTCCTAATAAGAGTTGTTTTAGATTTTTAGCAAACACTTGAATAGCGGTTTCATCTGCTTTCTTTTTGGCTTCAGATAGTGCTTCATTAGATAAAGAAGGAAGTAATAAACGTTTGTAGGCATCTTTTGTAGCTAGCTCTATTTGCGTAGCACATTCATTACGTGATCTGATGAGTTTACGTTCTATTTTTTCTAAAGCACGTTCATTATCAATCGTAATTTTTACACGGATATACCCTTCCTTTTCTGCTCTTAAAATAGCTAGTAGTCGATGCGAAGGACATCTGTTTAATGATTCTGACCAATTAAAATAATCTCTAAATTTCTGCGCCTTTTCATCACTTTCCTTAGTCTTAATGACCTTCGTTTCTATCATCGCAAAACGCTCTAATTGGTAACGTATGTTGTTACGTATATCTGTACGTTCATTGATCCATTCAGCAATGATATGACGGGCACCTTCTAATGCATCCTCATAAGAAGGAACCTCATTATTTGTATATCGATGTGCCAATCCTTCTAAGTCACGGGCATTTTGACTCATGATCATTTTGGCAAGTGGTTCTAATTCGTTTTTACGAGCAGTTTCTGCTTTGGTTTTACGTTTTTTCTTATAGGGTAGATATAGATCTTCTAGTGTCGTAAGATCTTGTGCTGCGTTTAGTTTAGAACGTAATTCTTCTGTTAACACCTCTTGTTCTTCTAGAGCTTTAAAGATGCTTGCTTTTCGCTTTTCTAAGGTTTCAAATTGTTCTTTAAACGTGATGATTTGACCAATTTCTATCTCATCTAGATTGCCAGTAGCTTCTTTACGATAGCGAGCAATAAAGGGTAATGTACAATCTTCGTTAAGAAGTTTTAGTGTGTTTTTTATGCCTGATTCTGGAAGTTGTGTATGTTTCTGTATGTAGTGTAACAAGAGATCTTTCTTTGCGTGTATCTGTTCAAAAATAACTAAAATAAAAGTGTGTATTACTACTTTAATACAGCATTCATAGTATACTATCCATAAAAATTAATATGTAATAAGAAGTTATCTTTTGTATAAGAAGAATATCTCACCGCAAATAACTGCAATTTCGCCACAATCGTACTATATAATACGTTTACGCGCTTAAACCCTAATTATGCATTAGAAAATCTATTACAGCTTGAATGTACTGCAAAATATACCGTTGCACTACATTTTGAGTTTAACTCTCCACCTTCGTGAAGA
>CAYYSK010000140.1:0-8863 GCA_964474345.1 uncultured Flavobacteriaceae bacterium | reverse complement strand
AAAAACAAAATCAGAAGCAAAGTATGAAGCTAAAGCTTCTTCATTAGAAATTTCACCTAGATATTGAACGTTCTCTTTATTAGATAATAATATCGCTTCTTCACAATCTAATTTACCAGCCATAATAAAGCCAATATTAGATTCTTTCAAACGATCACAAATTTTTAAAATAGTAGTAATCCCACGACTTCTAGAAAGCCAACCATTAATATTAATAGTTATAGCAAATTTCTTCCATTCCCTCTGCTCATAAATATATTTAGCTTTATGTAATGCATCTTCACTTGGAACATTTGATAATAAACAAAATTTATTAGATGTAAAATTATAACGCTCAAAAGATGGAATGACATGTTTATTTACTGTTCGAGAAGTGAAAATTTCTAAAATCTTTACAAAAAATCGTAAAGATTTATTTCTAATTAACATAGAAAAACGATCTGCATCATCAAAAAATAATGTATAGCCTTTAATTTTACTTGAGAGTACTAAAGGAAATGAACTTTCAAATCCTAATGCCCATACAGTATCATTCTTATTTATTGTAAAGCCATAAAAAAAAACACGAATCATCCATAATAAGTATAGATAACGCCTACCACTACCATAACCCCCACCATTTAGGATAATTTTTTTTTTTATTTCAAAATCAAGTCTATGTTCTAAACGTTCTTTAGGAAGGCGTTCCCAACCAATATGTGTTATTTTTGGAGTTTTATTTTTATGTAAAAAAACAGCAAGTTTATATAATCTCGTTCTTAAAGACAAAGAAGATAATGGCGCTACAATAATAACATTTGATTTTAATCTATTAGCAGACAATAGTTTTCTTCTTTAAAATACGTTTTACATAAATATTAGAAATAACAAATCTTAACACCCAATTTAATAGCGATAAAACTGAAATAATTTGCGCAGTAAATATACTTGAAAATAAAAATAAGGCAATTAATATGGCAATCAAATATATAATAGTGAAAATCCCAAAATACTTAGCAACACCTAATAATTGATCCCTATCTGCATATATTCCTAAATACACAGAATTTGTAACATAAATTCCTCTAATTAAACTTATAAGAGAGAAAGTTCCTATTAAAAAAAAATCAAAATCTTTAATATCTATATTTAAATAGTAAATTAAGAGCACTACCCCTACTATTGTTGAAATCACTGTATTGCCTATAGAAAAAAGAAACACTTTATTAAATAACGACTTATAGCTTTTAAAAGACTCTGATTCTGGATTTCGTATAATCTTTGGACCAAGATAAAACCCTAAAAAACCATTTAAACTTAATGCTATAGGTGTTATAACAGCAAAATATTTAAACAAATGAGTTGACGCAACTTCATCACCATAAAGGTTTATAACAAATTGCTCTCCATATATAGCAAATAATAATGTTAAAGAAGTAATTAAAAAAGCTACAGAGAGTCTTTCTGCTTCATTTATGGAAATATCTTTAAGCCTTTTACTATCATAAGTTAATTTATACCCTCTAAAGAAAATAGAAAGTAATGTTGTTATTCCAAAAGCAATAACAAAATATAAAAAAACGTTTTCCGCAAAATTACTTAGTAATAGTAATAGAATAAAACACTTCCAAAAATTCTTTGAAAATTGAGATTTCCATAATTGATTATTTGCCCTTGAAGCTGCTGTATTATAGTTCATTAAACCATAAAAGACTATTCCTAAAAAAATTAAAAGAGCCTCTTGGATGGAATAATCTTTAATAAAAAAAATAAATAATGTACTAGATATAGATACTACAAAAGCCCTTTTAAGAAATTTTTTAAAATGAATTTTAATTAACCTCGGATCTCTTAATAAAACTTGATCATAACCAAGAAGTGTAAATGAACCTATTAAAATAATAGTAGATTTGTAAAATGCCCAATTAGATATTGTAGAAACACTATATTTTTTTATAATTAAAATTTCTATAATAAGAAACGATAGTAACCCAATACCATAAATACCAAAAGAAGCTAATAAATCAATTTTTTTTTTCATCAACTTTCAATCCTTCTGGTTGTCTTTTTTTGAGCAGGATTACCCGTATATACTCCATACGATTCTGTGTTTTTTGTTAATACTGCCCCAGCAGCTATTACTGACCCTTCTGCTATATGAGTAACAGCTGGTAATATAATGGCACCTGCACCTATCCATACGTAATCTTCAATTACTAATGAAGAAAAAGTTATTGGATTTTGATTCCAGTCTTTAAAACCATCATGAATTTTATGATTATGAGTAAAGATTTTTGCACTTTCAGATATAGCAATTTTATCACCTAGAGTAATCCCTCCAGAATAATCTATATATGTATCTGCCCCAATATTTACAGCTCCTTTACAAATAAAATTAGCTCCTTTATTAAAATGAGCCATAGATATGATCACTTTCTCTCCAACATATAGTTTAGGAGAGTTATAATATGTTCTATATAAAAACCACTTAATTCTTCTAATACCTCTCACATTAAACAAAGGAGAATTTCTCACTAAAAGAATTAATAGTTTGATTATTTTTCTCAAAATTACAATCTCTTTCTTGGTGCTGAATATAATCATATTATATTTTAAATAGTAAAATTTTAGAGAGATAATATTGTAAGAATATACTTTTATATTTTAATCATTTTGTAATCCTAATTCTTCAATAAGACGTCTATTAAAAACAGCTACCCCTTTTTTATTGAGGTGATGTCTATCATAAAAATAAGTGGTATCTAGCGACATTTTTTTATTAAAATCATGGTATCCCCCATATGCATCCATCATATTTTCAAAATTTGATTGTTTAGAAATACTAGTATATAAAGGTTTTGTTATAGGCGCATATACTAAATCATAAGCAATATCCTTATCATCTAACATTGTAATAATATCATCAAATGCTTTTAATTGTATATTTTTAAATTCAAAATCTGTTATTATGTGTTGATTACTTCGATAATTTGTATCACTACTTTCTACATATCCTCCAGAAATATATGTATTTCTACTTAACTTATTTTTTTCTACATACGTTGATTTCTTTCTAAAAACATCTTCATATGTCGAATATATTAATGCATTAAAAACCTGTATATCTTTCAGCTTTATCATTAAAGCGATTGATTGTGTATCTACAAAATCATTAGAAAGTATATCTACAGTAGATTCTACTCCATCAATTGCAAAAATAAATGGTGATACCTGTAAAATAACTTTTTTAGGAGTTACTTTATTTAAATATCGATTTAACAAAAACTGAGTTTGTAAAGGTGTTTGAGCACTAGTTCCTAAATTAAATGAAGTTATGTCATTTTTTTCGAATATTCGGGTATCAAAACCATGATATGTATGAGAACTACCTACAAATAAAATGTCTATATCAGAAACCGTTTTAACTTCGTTAAGCCGAGTAATCGTGTACCCGCCCATATTCCTAGTAGATTTTAAATTTGGTTTTAAAAATGAAGGCATTATCTCTCCAAATATAAAAATCCCAACACAGTAAAAAACGATAGCAAATGGAATAAATAATACTAGTTGTTTAATAAACTGTTTCATAATCAAAATTGAAAGTAAATAAAAGGTGTGCTATCTGTATTTGAATACATTCCAATTAGAAAAATTAACAATGAATAAAAAGACCATCGTATTATTTTATGTTTCTTATTTAGTATTCGTCTAATAGCATAGTGTTCATTTTTTCCTTTCCATTCTATAATTAATAATAAAACTATAAAGAATAAGATAATACTAAGACTTTTTATGTTCATAAAATTTGGAATACTAAATATAGACCACGTAAATAAATTATTAATGTATAAAAAAGCACTATCTATACTTTCTGCTCTAAAAAATATCCAAGCAAATGATACAATACTAAAAGTTCCCAAAACACTTAAAATATATTTTAAATTATATGTAGTTTCATTAGTATCTTTTTCTGCATGAATATCTATAAATGAATGTGTTATCAAATATACTATTCCATGGAAAAGCCCCCATAGAATAAATGTCCATGATGCACCATGCCAGAAACCACTTATAATAAATACCAAAAGTATATTACGTATAAAAACACTATTAGATACTCTACTACCTCCTAACGGAATATAGACATAGTCTCTAAACCAGGTAGAAAGAGATATATGCCATCTTCTCCAAAACTCAATTATTGAACTTGAAAAATAAGGGGTAGAAAAATTTTGTTTAAGTTTAAAGCCAAATAATTTAGCCGTTCCAATAGCCATATCTGAATATCCTGAAAAGTCAGCATATATCTGAAATGAGAAAAATATAACTCCAAAAACTAAAGAACTGCTTGTAAAATCAGTAGGGTTTGAAAATAAAATATCAGCATAACGAGCACAGTTATCAGCTATCACCATTTTCTTAAACAACCCCCAAAGAATTTGTTTTAATCCATCAATACCATTTGAATATTTAAAATGACGTTTTTTTTGAAACTGAGGTAATAAATGTTTTGCTCTTTCTATAGGACCTGCCACTAACTGTGGAAAGAAACATACAAAAGCCGAAAAAGCAAAAAAATCAGTTGTAGGTTCAATTTTCTTTTTATAAACATCTATGCTATACGACAACGTTTGGAATGTGTAAAAACTAATCCCCACTGGCAAAATAATGTTTAAACCCTGAATAGACATTTCTTTACCAAAAAAAGAAAAAGCATTTACAAAACTTTCGAGGAAAAAATTATAGTATTTAAAAAAGCCAAGTATTCCAATATTTGTAATAACGCTAAGCCATAATAGTATCTTACGTTTCTTCTTTGAAGTATATTTTTTAAGACCTATACCAACAAAATAATCTACTAGTGTACTTGTTGCTATTAAAAATAAGAACCGCCAATCCCACCAGCCATAAAATATATAACTTGTTATAATGATAAAGATATTTTGAAGCTTAATAGACTTATAAACTACACTCCAATAAATTAAGAATACTAGAGGTAAAAAAAATGCAAAATCTATAGAGTTAAACAACATTACTTGTCTTTATATAATTTGTAGTAACGCTTCTTTCCATGAAGGTCGATGAACTCCAAAAGTTTTAATGATTTTTGTACAATCTAAGATACTGTATTTTGGGCGTTTAGCATCTGTAGGATATGCATCAGATGAGACAGGAAATAAATTCACATTCAATTGTGAGTAGTCAAATATCGTTTTCGCGAAAGCGTACCAAGTAGTAATATCTTTATTACTGTAGTGATATACACCTTTGTTATAATGATTTAATTTAGGTATTATTTGAAGTATTGCTTTTGCTAAATCGTTAGCCAGAGTTGGGGTACCCTGTTGGTCGTCAACCACCGAAAGTTCATCCCTTTCTTTCCCTAATCGCAACATGGTTTTATAAAAATTATGACCATAATCACTATATAACCAAGAGGTACGCAAGATTGCATAGGTTAGGTTATCTATTGACCGAATAGCATTTTCACCAGCTAATTTTGACTTTCCATAAACAGTCTGTGGATTTTGTATAGATTCCTCAGAATAAGGAATACTTGAATTTCCGTCAAAAACATAATCTGTAGAAATATGGATAAGTGTAATATCATGTAAAGCGCACAATTCAGCTAGAAATCGAACAGCGCGTTCATTAAGTTGATACGCTTCTTCTTGATTGCTCTCAGCGGCATCCACTGCTGTATATGCAGCTGTATTAATAATAACATCTGGTTGATAACGTTTAATCGCTTTTTTTATGGAGGTAACAGCGTATATATTTAACATCTCTTTTGTAGCAAAGACACATTCAAACTCCGTATATTGTGGACATTCTACTTGAAGTGCATTTCCTAACTGACCGTTAGCGCCAGTAATGAGGATTTTTTTATATGACTTGGTAAGACGCATTGTCTTATAGTAATTGTTTTATAGTCTCAAAATCTGGGTGATCTTGATCTTTTTCTGATAATATCAATTCCTTTGGATCTAATTGCCAATTAATTCCTAATTGAGGGTCATTAAACTTCAATCCTCGCTCACTTTCTTTATGATAATAGTTATCACATTTATAAAAAAAAGTTGCCGTCTGGCTCATTACTAGAAAACCATGAGCAAACCCTCTTGGGATAAATAATTGCTTCTTATTCTCAGTAGAAAGTACAATAGAAAAAGAGTGTCCAAATGTAGGCTCTTCTTTACGAAGATCTACCACAACATCTAGTACTTCACCTTCTATAACACGAACTAGTTTTGCTTGTGCCATCTCTCCTACTTGGAAATGTAACCCTCTTAAAACACCGTATGAGGATTGTGATTGATTATCTTGTACAAACTGAGGAGAGAGCCCAGTTTTCTCTTCAAAAATCTTTTTATTATAAGATTCATAAAAATAACCTCGTTCATCCTTAAATACAGAAGGATTACAAATAATCAAATCTTTAAAAGAAGTTGTTTTTACTTCCATTTATAACGTATTAATATAATTTGCATAGTTTCCTTTCCCATAGCGTTTTGCACTTTCTTTAAGCGTTTCATAGGAAATCCAAGACATTTTATAAGCAATCTCTTCAAGACAACTTATCATAGTACTTTGATTACGTTGTAATACGCGTATAAATTCTGTGGCATCATCAAGGGCGTCTACAGTACCAGTATCAAACCAAGACATTCCTCGACTCATAACTACAACATTTAATTTCCCATTAGAAAGGTATACTTGATTTATAGCGGTAATTTCTTTTTCCCCTCTTGCAGATGGAGTGATAGACTTTGCAATCTCAACAACATTATTATCATAAAAGTATAATCCTGGTACTGCATAATTAGATTGCGGAAATTCAGGTTTTTCTTCAATGCTTGTAGCTTTGTTATTTTCATCAAAAGTGACGACACCAAATCGTTCTGGGTCTCTTACAGGATAGGCAAATATTGCTCCTCCATTAATGTTTGCCTTACTTTGTAACAGTTTACTTAATCCATTACCATAAAAAATATTGTCTCCTAATACAAGAGCGACTTTATCATTTCCTATAAACTTTTCTCCAATAATAAATGCTTCAGCTAGACCATTAGGTTTTAATTGAACTTCATAATGAAACTCACAACCTAAAGCTACTCCGTCTCCTAAAAGTTTTTTGAAAGAGTTTTGATCTTCTGGAGTTGTAATAATGAGTATTTGTCGTATTCCTGCTAGCATGAGTACCGAGATAGGATAATATATCATAGGTTTATCATATACAGGTAATAATTGCTTACTTACAGCAATGGTAAGAGGATATAAACGAGTACCTGCTCCTCCAGCTAGAACAATTCCTTTCATGATTGATACATTTTTGAATAATAATCTTGATAATCACCTGAAGTAACATTTGTCAACCAAGTTGTATTGTTTAAATACCAATCAACTGTCGCTTTTAATCCTTCTTTAAAGGTAACCGAGGGTTTCCACCCTAACTCTTTATTGATTTTTGAAGCATCGATAGCATAACGTTTATCATGACCTGGACGATCTTTTACGTATGTGATAAGAGATGCTGAAGTTCCACGCTTTCGCGAAAGCGTATCATCCATCATTTTACAAAGCAAATGAACAAGGTCAATATTTTTCCATTCATTAAAACCTCCAATATTATATGTTTCTCCTACAGTGCCTTTATGTAATATCGTATCAATAGCATGTGCATGATCTATAACATACAACCAATCTCTTGTATAATTACCATCTCCATATACAGGCAAAGACTTCATCTCTAGTATATTATTAATAAACAAGGGAATAAGTTTTTCTGGAAAATGATTTGGACCATAATTATTAGAACAATTAGAAATAATAAATGGCAAACCATATGTTTCTCCATAAGCTTTAACAAAATGATCAGAACTTGCTTTTGAAGCTGCATAAGGTGAATTAGGGCTGTATGAATTATCTTCTGTAAATAATCCTTCAGGTCCTAAAGATCCATATACTTCATCTGTACTGATATGATAAAATAAATGGTCACCCGTGTCTTTTCCCCAAATAGATTTACAAGCATTCAATAGATTCATAGTTCCTATGACATTTGTTTTTACAAATGCTAACGGATCTTCTATTGAACGATCTACGTGAGACTCTGCTGCAAGGTGAATTACTTTATCAAATGTATGCAACTCAAAAAGTTTTTGAATATGAGTTATATCTGTAATATCTGCTTTTAAAAAAGTGTAATTAGGTTTAGTATCTATATCTGTTAAGTTTTCTAGATTACCTGCATACGTTAAAGCATCTAGATTATAGATATGATATTCTGGATACGAAGTCACTAATCGTCGCACGACATGCGAACCAATAAAACCAGCTCCTCCTGTAACCAAAATTTTCATTATAGTTTACCGTTTACGATATTACCTAACACTCCTTTTACATCATAAATAACTGCTTTTTCTTTCTTGAATAAAGTGATATCCATATCAGAAAATTCTTTATGAGAAACTGCATGTACAATAGCATCATATTTTACGTCTGGAGCAGTTGTTATAGCTTCAAGGTTATATTCCTGCTTTACTTCTTCTGGATTTACCCAGGGATCAAATACAGTCACATCAACTCCATATTCTTTTAAATCTCGAATTACATCTACTACTTTAGTATTGCGTACATCTGGACAGTTTTCTTTAAAAGTAACTCCAAGTACAAGTATTTTTGCATCTTTTACTCTAATATCATTTTGCAACATTAGTTTAACAACTTCAGAAGCTACATAAGATCCCATACTATCATTAAGTCTTCTTCCAGCTAAAATAATTTCTGGATGGTATCCTAATTCCTGTGCTTTTTGTGCTAGATAATATGGATCTACCCCTATACAATGTCCTCCAACTAATCCGGGTTTAAATGGTAAGAA
>CAYYSK010000139.1:0-8885 GCA_964474345.1 uncultured Flavobacteriaceae bacterium | reverse complement strand
GCATCACAATAGCATCGATTTCAGAAGGATCCAAATCTCCTATAGCCATACGCATCGATTTTTGAAAACAAGTGCCATTTGCTGAGAGTGATACAGCATGTGTAAGACGTTCTGTAGCATATCCTATACCTGAAATATACGCTAAAGCATTTTCTTTTTTTCCTATTTCTAGACAGACTACTCCAGATCCTTCTCCCAACACCATGCTATTTGATACTTTGGTAAGATCTAAAGCCTTGCAATAATAATGAGGTTCATTCTTAGATATAGAAATCCCTTCCTCTGTAGTGATCCCTTTCTTCAAAGGGACAAGCTTCATAGCACGCATTTGTGCAATTGTAAAAGGGGTAAGTGCTGCTTCACTACCTCCCGCCAGAAACTTTGTCACCATGCCAGATTGCAACCATGCAATGCCATTAAGTATTGCATGCAATGCTGTACTACAAGTAATCGAATGTGATATTTCAGGTCCGGTGCTTTGTAAATCTTGTGCAACCCATGAAGCTATATTACCTAATGTAGTAGAAGGAGATGCATGAGTGGATGTTATTTTTGCTTTCGCGAAAGCGTCATAATACGTTTCAAACAATTGAGTCGCACCTCTAGAAGAACCTATATTAATTCCAAAATTACCATCTTTCCATCCTGACTGTGCAATCGCTTCCCGAGCAGTTGCCATCGCATATAATACTGAATTATCCAGTTTTTTATAATTCGAATTTTCTTCTCGTATACGATCTATAATTGCAATAGCGTCTTTTGTTATTTTAGATACAGGGGCTTGTAATTTGTCATCCCAAGATATTGCAGCAGATGGTTGCATATATGCATTCCATTGTTCTTGATGAGCAACTCCTAATGGGGAAAGAGATGTAAGTCCTGTGATAGCTATAGGTGTTTTCAAAAATGATCGTATTTATTGCAAAAATAGCATTTCAAAAAGGTAGGTAAAACTAAAATCTAAAGTTTGTTTATGATATATCGTAACATAAAAGGGTTTTTATCTACATATCAAGGAATCATAATAAAATCAATCAATGGAACAAGAATTAAAACAAAATTGGTGGAAACGAAATTGGAAATGGGCTTTACCTACAGGTGGATGTCTTACAATTATTATTGTAGTTTTCAGTTTTATAGGGTTTGGTGCTTATAAAGCATTTGACGCATTCTCTAATGATACTTCTGCACTTGCATTTGTAAAAGTTGTTCTAGAGGTTCAAAAAAGCAAAGAAGTTGCTCAAGCTTTAGGAAAACCTATAGATATTAAGGATGGTGATTTTGATCCTGAAGCAGCAGATATATTAGACTTAGAAATGCATCTTGATGGCAAAAGAGCTGATGGTATACTTACCGTTAAAGCAGACAGAATAAATGACAAATGGGTATACTCTGTTTTTACAGTCACTGTAGATGATACTGGTGAGGTTATAGATCTTATAGAAACTGTTACTGAATAATCTTATTATATAAAACTTATGACTGATCAAAATGAACTTATTCAAGAAAAATCTTGGTGGAAACGCAACTGGAAATGGGTAGTTCCTACGGGAGGATGCCTTACTATTATTATTCTTTTTATTATACTTACAGGTGCTGCTGTTTTTGGAATTACAAAAGCATTTTCCGGCACTGAACCCTATCAAGAAAGTATTGCTAAAACTCAAAATAATGAACAAGTCATAGAACTACTTGGAGAGCCTATAGAAACTGATGGTATTATGCAAGGCAGCATCAATTTTAGTAATAATGATGGCAGTGCTAATATCAGGATTCCAATCAAAGGTCCTAAGGGAGAAGGTACTATATATGTAGTAGGAGAAAAATTAGATGGTATCTGGAACTATAGTGAGTTAGAAGTTCGTATTGATCAGAATAATGAGACTATTAATTTACTAAACGAAGGACTTGATAAACCTCTAGAGGAAGAATAAAAAGTACTAATCACACATAAAAAAAGGAGTATTTCAGAAATGAGATACTCCTTTTTTAATAATTATTCATTTTAGAACAGATCTAATGCTTCTTTAATTGCAATATATATTTGATCCAGTTGTGTATCGTTTATCACAAAAGGAGGCAAGATATATATGGTATTTCCAAGAGGCCGTAACGCAACTCCTCTATCCATAAAGTGAGTGTATAATTGGTTACGGAGTTCTCCGTAACGTTCCATTTTTGTGTCGATCTCTAAGGCAAAAATGACTCCTTTCACTCGTATATTGATAGCTTTAGGATGCGTTTTTATAGCTTTCGCAAAAGCGGTATGTTTTTTATTGACACGATCTATGTTGTCTTGCATTTCAAGACTAGTCAATAGTTCAATACCTGCTATCGCTGCTGTGCAAGCTATTGGATTTGCACTATAGGTATGCGCATGAAAAAAACCTTTGGAAATAGTATCATCGAGAAATGCATCAAAAATCTCTTGTGTGCAGGTAGTCAAACTCATAGGTAGTAAGCCTGCTGTCAGAGACTTGCTTAAGCATATAATATCTGGATAGGTATCAAGATATAAAGAAGCAAAGTGTTTCCCTGTTTTACCAAAACCTGTCATCACTTCATCGGCGATGGTTATCACATCATACGATTTACATCGTTTTATAATTTCTTCGAGGCCTGATACTTTATGCATTTGCATTCCTGCTGCTCCTTGTACTAAAGGTTCGTATACAAAACCAGCACACGGATGTGTTGTAATGATCGTTTCTAATTTTTGAAGGACTTCTTCTAAGTTATCTTCTTGAGGTACTGGAATGCGCTCTACATGTAAGAAGAAGTCTTCAAAAGGACCATTATATACAGATAATCCACTTACAGACATCGCACCAAAAGTATCTCCATGAAATCCATTATCAAAAGCAATAAGTGTATTGCGTTTCTTTCCTTTATTAAAATGGTATTGTAACGCCATTTTAATTCCCGCTTCTACTGCTGTAGATCCATTATCATTAAAGAATAATTTTTGTTGATTATCTGGAAGAATTTCAAGTAGTTTTTGAGCAAGTGTTGTTGCTGGCTGATGTGTAAACCCTGTAAAGGTGATTTGATCTAGGGTCTTCATTTGTTGTGTTACTTTCTCTATGATATATGGATTACAATGTCCATACATTGCAGTATACCAAGAAGCAATACCATCTATATATTCTGTTCCATTTTCCCCATAGAGTATGGCTCCTTTTGCGCTTAAAATAGGTAAAGGTGCTTTGCTTATTTTATGCTGTGTTAAAGGATGCCAAATATGTGCTTGATCTATTTTCTTTATTGTCATCGTCCTATAATTACAAACAACATTTTTTATATTTTTTACCACTCCCACATGGGCAGGGATCATTACGTCCTACTTTTTTTGAAAGTACAGGCTTATCATTATCGTTTAATATATCTGCTTCGTAAGTTTCTATGGGAAGTTTGAAATCGTGAGATTTATACCAATTATCAACAAGGTATTCGTAATGCTGTTGTATCGTATTTATATCTTTTAATCTAAATATACAACTTTCTTCAGATGTTATTGCAGTTACAACATCTTCATAAGAGCCACAAATCCCATACCCAACATATTCTTTATCAAAAAGTATTTTTATATCATCTAGTAAATCAACTGCTTTTACATTCATCAAATCAGCAATAAAAAGCCCTAAGAAATCTGTATCGCCTATTAATGGATTTTCAAAATTTTCTTGAAAAAATCGCAATACATTCTGACTATGCATATTAACTTCTTCTTTTAATTCTGGGTGTATTGAAGATGTCATTATTAAAGCAGTTCCTATCATTGCCTTGTTGTAGGTATTTATATTGGGTTCTGTTAAAAAGCTAACAAAAGATTCTAATTTATCTTTACCATAATGGATTAACACATTTGTAAAGAGATCTTCTCTCATATCTCCTAACCAAAAATCTATAAAATTATGATCTTGACGAAAAAAATTAAATAAAAGATCTAATCCATTTGGAATCTCAAATTCTCTCATTAAAATAATTGCATGAGAAAGAAAAGCAAGATTGTTCTCTTCTATTCTTCCTACATCAAATGCTTCTTCAAAATAAGTATATCTATTAATAGCATCTTGAATTGCTACTGCGAGGTCTAATTCTGGAGTTATACAATCATCTTTATCAATCTCTGAGATAATTATCGAATATTCATCTAAATTTTTTGTGTATAATTTTTCAGCAAAAGACTTATTTACAAATTTAGGAGGGTTTGTAATTGTTGTTCTTTTAGTCTCTAGGGATTTGACACTTTTTCTATGTTTATTCTCTTCTTGATATCTTTCTTGATTTTTTTTGAAATTATAATTCATACGAATGCCTTCTATCACATCTAACTTATGGTGATAAGGATCGAGTTCGTATAACATTTTTATTATAAGTTCGCTACTATCTGGATCATCTATCTCAAAATAATATTTAATAACAACTATATAATATGAAATAATTTCGTCTATATGAAACTCTTCTCTATCAGAGAAAGTATTTTGAATTAAAAACTCTTCACCAAATAGTTTTTCAACTTTATCATATTCTTGTTTTGCTATATATTCATTTCCTAAATTTATAGTTGCAAACAGGTATTTAGGATGTTTTTTTAAGACCCACCTATTGCATTCATATGCTTTCGCAGGATTATTTTGGAGCATATAATATGTGGTTAAATAATTTTTAAAAATAGGAACTTTTGGATACCTCTGAATATATTTCTGAAGTCTTTCATAGACTGATGCCTTCCTTTTTAAAACATCAGTATATATTTTTTCCAAGTGTTTTTGTATGTAAGGAGTTATGTGGTTCTGCTCATTTATAAAATCAGCATTACTCGTGATTTTTATGGTCTTGATATCTATCATAACATCTTGATATTTTCTTTAAACAAAGCTGCATATTCGTTTATAACACGTTCATCAAAATAAGGTTCTTCATCTATACGACCTATGATAGGAACTTGTGTCATTTTTGTAATAATTGTTTCTGTTGTAGGGTGTTCTTCTCCTGAAAAAATAATACCTGCTATAGAAAGATTTCTATTTTTTAAAGCCTCAACGGTTAATAAGGTGTGATTAATACTTCCTAAATAATGCCTAGAAACGATAATCACCTTGTCTTTAGGATTAATTAAATCGATAATTGTTTCAGTATCATTAAGAGGTACTAATAGACCTCCTGCCCCTTCTATAACAAGGTTGTTTTTTGTTTTAGGGCGCTTAATTTTTGATACTGTAATCTTTACTTTATCTATCTGAGCTGCTGCATGTGGACTCATTGGTGTTTGTAATGCAAATATATTATCGTGATATTGCGATATATCATTAGGTACTAATTCTTTAATCTTATGTGTATCGCTATAATCCAGTTCTCCTGCCTGAACAGGCTTCCAATAATCAGCTTCTAATGCTTCAGTTACAATTGCAGAGGCTATTGTTTTTCCTACATCTGTAGAAATTCCCGTTATAAAATAGGTGTTCATGTATCTTAAAACTTATGTTTACAGTCTTTACATCGATAATCATACCTTCTGTAAATGGAATACGTCTACTAAAAAATCAAGAAGAAACATAGCCATTTTAATAAATGTATCGAACATCTAACAAAAATACCAAACACCTCTTTAAAAAAGAGGTGTTTGGTTTGAAATCTATATCTTTTATTTAAGTTGTTTTAATGCAGTTTCTAATGCTTTCTCAGAAACAACCTGAATTGTAGGTTGTACACCTATTTTATCAAGTCTACTTCCATCTGCTGTTATATAATCTTGAACAGGTATAAAGAGACTCATACTTTTTGTAAGTTTAAAACTAGCTCCGCTTAACATGGCTCCTGCGGTAGGTTCTCCAATAATTTCAGCAACGCCTTGTTCTTTTAACAGATATACTAAGGGCTCACAAGTACTAGCTGTACGTCTATCTGTAAGAACAGATACATTTCCCTTAAATGTAGGTTTTGAGTGAGGAGGTATAACCATTCTAAAGGCTGGTTTTTTTGCAGCTTCTTTAAATCCAGCATAACTCATATTTGTGAGAAAAGGAAAATTTTTAATTTCTTCTTGTGTAGGGTATTGCTTGTTATTTTCAAACCAAGAACGACTTAAATACGATCCTGCGTCTATCATTTTTGGCGTTATAAATTGCCCAAGAACAACAGCCGCATCTAGAGTTCCTCCACTATTTCCTCGTAAATCTATGATAAGATTTTCATATTTGTTTTGTAATATTTGAGTAACTAACTTTTGCATTAAAGAAGCATTAGGCACAAACTGTCTTATAGTTAAGACAGCTGTTTTATTATCTATTTCTGATAATTCAAATGCTTTTAGTTCTTTTCTAGATTTTGCCTTTTTCTTTACTTTACGAAATTTCTCTTTATTAGAATGCTTAATATAAAAATGCGTAAACGTAAGATTCCTAGTAGCGCTATTAAATGCCTGTACAAATTGTGTGTCATCTAATGAAAGAACTTCTTCACTTTGAATATAGTTTACAAATGCATTCCATTCTGGGGTTTCTAAAAAATCAGGATTACAAATATGTTTTTCTGCAAGATCTATAATAGTATTTACTACTTCTTTTCTTTCTTGTAAAGGATCAAATTGCGCATATGATGATACAGATATGCATAAGAAACTAATGGCAATAATTATTGTTTTCATGTCTTGTGTGTTTTAAAATTCTATACAAATAGAAGGGTCTAAAACATCACAAAAAAATGATAGTGACGAGTGTGTCTTTTTTGTGTTGAATTTGTTTTTTTAGGGTTGTTATTGTTGTTTCTGGGACGAATTTGCATCTCTTTTTTGAAGAGCTTCATAGTATTTTTGAGATACAGGAATAGCTTCTGAAGTTTCGGTTAGGAATAATTCTCGTTTTCTATTTGTCCCTGAAATTGTTTTGAGATATGCTAGATTCACCAAATAAGATCGATGTACTTGCCATGCATCAGGCAACTGTTTTTGAATATTAGAGAGCGTACTTCTTATCATCTTTTTTTGCAATTCTTCTTGCTCTAAATAATAAATCGCAACATAATTTTGCTGTGCTTGGGCATATACAAAGTTTACAATAGAAATCGTTAGACTTTCTTTTTTATTCTCTCCTACAATTGTGATATGTGTTTCTTCTTGTGTTGTAGTTTCAGACAATGTAATTATTCCAAATCGATTTCTAAAATACAACCATATCGGTCCCAAAAAAGGCGTAAATGGAAGGCCATAATACAACATGAAATATTGCCACCCATCTAGAGAAGCGATCTCATTATCATTTACAATATATATGTTATAAAAATAGTTACTCGTAAATACAAGAAGTAAGCAAATTACAATATAGCCTAGTTCATTTAAGATATACCAGCGATTTTTTTGTCTTTTAAAGAGTCTATTCTCTATAGGATGCATTACCAGAATAGGAATTAAAAAACACAAACTATACCCTGCTAGTTTTAATACTTTATAATCTAATTGCACCTCATCTGTATCAAAAGGTTCTAAAAAAATTAAAAGCATACTCAACATAGTCCCTACAATAACACCTATGATTACCGTATGTTTCCAACTATAGGTATAAGGAATAGCACGATTAAGTGAGAATTTCATTTAGAAAACTGTTTTACATTCATTACAGATATGTCGTGTCTTTTCAAAAAAAGGAAATAACATATAGAATATATTTTTTCTTTGTAATGGTGCCATCAAAACTTGTGAAGAATTACAATGAGTACAATTAATAGCATTTCCTTCTTCATCAGTACTATACGTTCTTACAGCATTGTATATAGTTTGTGCATTTTTAAAATCTTTATTATGCACAAGTAATTTTACCCCTCCAATCGCTTGACTGATTAATGGATCGGAGTCAATTGTTTTTTCATCCATTAACAATACATCTATACCTTCAGCTTCAAGTCTAGATTTTATGACTTGCGCTTCTGTAGAAAATTCAAACACTTCGAGAATAGTATAATCGTCCTTCATACTTATTTATTTATAAGAATCGTTAATGATTTTAATAATGTACTAATTTCTTTCTTTGTATTAAAGCTATGCAAACAAAATCGTAATCGCTCTTGACCTTCAGGGACTGTAGGAGAAAGTATAGGTTTTACATCAAAACCATTTTCTTTTAGTTTATTCGAAATCTTTGTTACACGTTCATTTCCAGGTAGTATAGCACAATGAATTGCAGAAGTACTTGGTATAAAAATAGATTGAATGTTATGGACCGAAGTCTGGAGATTAAAAAAATCAATATTTGATTGTATGGTTTCTATTTCAGAAAAAGATTTCTCGACTGAGCTTGGAGCGCTCAAGTATTCATAACTAGCCAATATTGTAGCTATTGAATGTGGTGGAAGTCCTGTTGTATAGATAAATGATCTTGTAAAATTAATTAAATATTGTTTGAGTAGGTCGGATCCTAATACTGCAGCTCCATGAGCTCCCAATGCTTTACCAAAAGTAATTGTATTTGCAAATACGGCATCTTGTAATCCCAATTTTTGCACAAGCCCTTGCCCTCTGGAGCCTGCAATACCCATCGCATGTGCCTCGTCTACAATAAGATAACTATTATACGCCTTACACATTTGTGCCATAGTTACTAAGTCTGGACTATCACCATCCATAGAGAATATGGATTCTGTCACAACATATGTGTGAGCGTCAATTGACATCTCTCGTATACGCTCGAGTTGATGAATCAAATCCTTTATATCATTATGCGCAAACTTAAAGGCCTTGGCATGACTCATCGTTATACCATCACGTATACTAGCATGTATATACTCGTCAAATAAAATAATATCTCCTCGCTGAGGTACACTTTGAAAGAAACCAACATTTGCATCATATCCACTATTAAAAATAAGTGCTGCTTCACTTTCGTGAAAAC
>CAYYSK010000138.1:0-9072 GCA_964474345.1 uncultured Flavobacteriaceae bacterium | reverse complement strand
AGACATAGGAGTTTTGGTAATTTCTTGACCCATTTAATCTTTGGACTTATTGCTTACTCTTTCCTGCCTAAAAAACTTCAATCAAATATCAAACTGTAAATTCTAATCAAATTTATTTGTTCTAATTAATCGAACTCAGGTAAGGTTATATTCTCTTTTTCGCCTAAAACACAGATCTAGTATTTTCTCTTAGTATAAATTTACATCAAAAATGGTACTGTAGGATTTTGAAGTATATGTTATCAAAATAATACCTATAGATTTTAAAATTGATATTACTTCGTTTTTATAGTGACAATTTGATAGTGCAAAAAAAGCCTTTTTTAGTGCAAATTTTAGAATAGTTACTATAAATAGTTGTGAATTATGTAAAGATTAGTCTTTTTCTATGAAAATTAGTATGTAGTTGTGTTATTTTCTGTAGAAAAATTTTAAAATCAATAAATTTACAATATTTTTGGTTTTCTAATAAAAATTTGAATATTAAGTACGTGGTAGGGATTATTAGATCAATATTGTTATTTAATATAAATACTGTAATTACTACTATTTAAAACTTAAACTAAAAATTAAAAAATATGCTAAAAACCTACAAATTGTTGATGTTTGTATGTGCTGTTTCTTTTTGCACATTTACAAACGCTCAAGACTACGGTACAATTATCAAAGATCATTTAGAAGCAAATAGATCTTCATTAGGTATTACAAATCAAGATATCTCAGGAATAACTGTTACCAACGAAGTTCTTACTCGTAAAAACGGTACTACTCATGTATATGCAACACAAAAAATTAATGACATTGAAGTTTTCAATGGTGTTGTAAATGCTGCTTTTAGAAATGGACAGATTATATATGTTTCAAATAGTTTAGAAAAAAATATTGCTTCAAGAGTAAATACTGTTTCTCCAGTACTATCTCCTGTTCAAGCTGCATCTGCAGCCGCAACTTCTTTAGGATTAGGTAGCTCTAATTTTTCTTTGACACAGTCTATATCTTCTAATGAATTTGTTCTTAATCAAGGAGGTGTATCCCTTGAAGAAGTACCAGTAAAGTTGGTGTATCAATCTACAGAAGATGATGAATTAAAGTTAGCTTGGGATTTAAGCATACATACAGTAAACTCAGAACATTGGTATAGTGTTCGTGTAGACGCTCTTACTGGAGAGCTTTTAAGTCAATCTGATTGGATTGTGAGTTGTACATTTGAAAGTCATAATCATAGAAATATATCAATATCTTCAAATGAAGGAGGAAATACTTCAGTTTTTGGATTGAATCAAACTGCTATTGCAAATGAATTATTAGCAGGAGAACAGTATAATGTATACCCTATTCCTGTGGAAAGCCCTAATCATGGGGGTCGTTCTATTGTTATAGATCCGCAAGATTTAGTAGCATCTCCTTTTGGATGGCATGACATTAATGGGGTAGAGGGTGCAGAATTTACAATTACAAGAGGGAATAATGTTTGGGCATTTGAAGACATTGATGGAGGTAGTGATATAGGAGAATCTCCTGATGGAGGTGACGAATTGAATTTTGACTTTCCATTAGATGAAAGTCAAGATGCAAGTGCTTTTACAGAAGCAGCAACAGTAAACTTGTTTTACTGGAACAATATTATGCATGATGTATTCTATCAATATGGATTTGATGAAGAAAGTGGAAATTTCCAAACAAACAATTACGGAAACGGAGGTGTAGCTAATGATTTTGTATTTGCTCTTGCTCAAGATGGAAGTGGTACTAATAATGCCACGTTTGGAACTCCTCCAGATGGACAGAATCCAGCAATGCGTATGTTTTTATGGACTACATCAGGGGAAAATGCTGAAGTAAATATTGAATCAGGACCATTGGCAGGAGCATATCCTATTACAATGAGTACGTTTAGCGATAACTGGCCAGCAGAAGGACTTTTAGGAGACTTAGCACTTGCTATGGATGATGATGCATCTGCAGATAGTACAGATCCTTTAGATATTTGTGATGCATTGACAAATGCTGGTGATCTTGATGGAAGAATAGCTGTTGTACGTAGAGGTACGTGTAACTTTAGTTTAAAAGTAGAAACTGTTCAGGCAGCAGGAGCTATTGGAGTTATTGTTGTAAATAATGTAGGAGATGCCCCTATTGATTTAGGAGGAGATAGTAATATAGCTACAATACCAGCTGGAATGGTAACACAAGCGTTTGGAGATGATCTTATCGCGGCACTTCAAAATGGAGAGGTATTTAATGATGTACTTATTACTGGAGATCGTCGTATAGATGGATCTTTAGATAATGGTATTATCGCTCACGAATATGGACATGGTATATCTACTCGTTTAACAGGAGGAGGAGCAAATTCAGGTTGTTTAGGTAATGCAGAACAAATGGGTGAAGGCTGGTCTGATTATTTTGGAATGATGTTAACAATGGAAGTTGGAGATACACCAGAACAAGGTAGAGGAGTAGGAACATATGCCGTTAATCAATCACCAAATGGACCAGGAATAAGACCAGCACCATATAGTACAGACTTTGCTGTAAATGGTTTGACATATGGAGATACTAATAATAATCAAATATCTCAGCCACATGGTATTGGTACTGTATGGGCAACTATATTATGGGATATGAGTTGGGCATTCATAGATAAATATGGATTTAGTACAGATTTCCATACTGGAATACGTGGTAATAATATCGCATTACAACTTGTAATTGATGGTTTAAAATTACAACCGTGTAGTCCTGGATTTGTAGATGGTAGAGATGCTATCTTAGCTGCGGTAGAAATAAATACACTTATTCCTGATGAAGAGAAAGATCAGGCTAGATGTACTATTTGGAATGTATTTGCTGCTAGAGGTCTAGGTTTTAGTGCAGATCAAGGAAGCTCAAATAATAGATTTGATCAAGTAGAGGCGTTTGATGTACCTACAAATGAAGATGGAACAGCTTGTGTCTCTTTATCTGTAGATGAAGCTGCTAGTATAGATTCTTTATTTAATGTTTTCCCTAACCCTTCTAATGGTCAAATTACAATCAATGTAACTGGTACATTAGGTGAAGGTCAAGTACGTATCTATGATATTAATGGTAGAGAAGTATATAAGCAAGATGCAACCTTACAAGGTACTATTTCTGTGAATGCAGAAGGATTATCAACTGGAGTTTATATTATGAACATTACAAGTGATAGTAATACAATTACTAAAAAGCTTATTATTGAATAAGAAGTAAACTACCTCGGGGCAAGTCCACGAGGCATTTATACGAAACTGAATTTTAATTTCGAAACAAGCCTTGGGGTATTAAACCCTTTGGCGGTGTCAATAAATTTTGAATATGAAAAGGCGAGGAGTTATTATAACTTCTTGCCTTTTTTTTATTTATACATATTGCTGTATTGTTTGAGTAATATCTTCTGGAGAAATACCAATCTCTTTTTGTAGTTCTTCTATAGTGCCATGCTCTATAAAACGATCGGGTACTCCTAATGTTTTTATAGCGCCTTTATACGCTTTTGAAAAAGCATAATCTGTAACAGTACTTCCTAGACCGCCTTTTATAGTGCCATCTTCTAATGTAATGATAACCTCATACGTATTAAATATAGTGTCTAGTAAATCAATATCTATAGGTTTTAAAAACCCAATGTCATAGATGCTTACAGAATATGTACTGTCCTGAATGGCTTGTATTGCATTATGAATAATAGTTCCAATAGCTAAGATAGCTATGCGATTTCCTTTTTGAATACATATTCCTTTTCCGATATTGATTTCTTGAAATGATGTTTTCCAATGTAAAGTTATCCCTCTTCCTCTTGGATAACGTATAGCAATAGGGTTTTGAAGCCCTAGCTGTGCAGTATACATGATATTACGTAAATCAATTTCATCTTTAGGAGCATATATAATTAGATTAGGAATGCAATTTAAATACGCGAGATCAAAAGCACCATGATGTGTTGGGCCATCTTGACCTACGAGTCCAGCTCTGTCAAGGCAAAATATAACAGGAAGATTTTGTAGAGCAACATCATGAATGATTTGGTCGTAAGATCTCTGTAAAAAAGTGGAATATATATTACAGAATACGATCATCCCTTGTGTTGCCATGCCAGCAGATAATGTGACTGCATGTTGCTCAGCAATCCCTACGTCAAAAGCGCGATCAGGAAATGCTTCTATCATATATTTAAGTGAACTTCCAGTAGGCATTGCTGGTGTGATGCCTATGATGTTTTTGTTCTTAGAAGCTAATTCTACAATAGTATGCCCAAATACATCTTGATATTTTGGGGGAAGTTGAGTAGTGTCTTTAGCTTGACGCTCACCAGTAGTAGCATCAAATTTTCCAGGTGCATGATACGTCACTTGATGTTTTTCTGCAAGGGCAAGCCCTTTTCCTTTTGTGGTAATAACATGGAGAAACTTAGGACCTTTGACTTTTTTTAATTTTTCAAGTGTCTTAATAAGTTCTTTTAAATCATGGCCGTCGATAGGGCCGTGATACTTAAAATTAAGTGCTTCAAAAATGTTTTCTTCTCTAGCTGTACCTTTTTTAACGTTTGTAAGATATTTTTTTAATGCTCCTACACTAGGATCTATCCCTATAGCATTATCATTGAGAATGACAAGTAAGTTTGCGTCTGTGACGCCTGCATGATTTAACCCTTCAAAAGCCATACCACTGGCAATCGAAGCATCTCCTATAATGGCGATATGTTGTTGTTCATTTTTGCCTTGAAGATTTGCTGCTATAGCCATTCCTAAAGCTGCAGAAATTGAAGTACTACTATGCCCTACACCAAATGTGTCATAAATACTTTCTGAGATTTTAGGGAAACCGCTAAGTCCTCCCTTTTGTCTATTGGTATGGAAGGTGTTTTTCCGTTCTGTTAGGATTTTATGACCATATGCTTGATGACCTACATCCCAAATAAGCTTATCAGTAGGAGTGTCAAATACATAATGGAGTGCAATAGTCAATTCTATAACTCCAAGACTAGCGCCTAAATGTCCCTCTTTTGTGGCTAGAATATCAATAATAAATTGGCGCAATTCTTTACTGAGAACCTGAAGTTGCTCATATGTGAGTTGTTTTAATGAGGCGGGATTATCAATATGATCTAACATATAACAAAGGTACGTCTTGATATTGTATTTTTGAATATAGAAATATACAGTTATGCTAGAACCTTTTGATGATGTTTATTTTATGAAAAGAGCCTTAATTGAGGCAGAAACTGCTTATGAAGAAGGTGAAATCCCTGTAGGGGCGATTGTTGTAATTAATAATAAAATTATAGCACGTGCTCATAATCTTACTGAACGTCTTACGGATGTTACTGCTCATGCAGAAATGCAAGCAATTACAGCTGCTGCAAATTACTTAGGAGGGAAATATTTGCAAAAATGTACATTGTATGTGACATTAGAACCTTGTCAGATGTGTGCTGGAGCTTTGTATTGGAGTCAAGTAGATCGAATTGTTTATGGTGCGAGAGATGAACAAAGAGGGTATATTTCTATGGGTACTACAATACATCCTAAAACAAAAGTCGAAGGAGGAGTGCTAGCAAAAGATGCTGAGAATTTATTAAAACGTTTCTTTGTAGAAAGACGCAATCTTAATTAAATAATAGATGTGTTAAATAAAAAAGCCTGCTTATAGCAGGCTTTGTAATCGTAAAAAGATGTATCTATATCCTTACAGTACGCGTACTTGCGCAGCTGTCATTCCTTTTCTTCCTTCTTCTTCTACGTACTCAACTTTATCACCTTCAGAGATAGTCTCTCCATTAAGACCTGTAACGTGTACAAAAATGTCTTTACCAGTGTCGTCATTAGTTATAAAACCATAACCTTTTGACTCATTGAAAAATTTAACTGTTCCTTCCATTATAAAAAATAAAAATATTAATAAAGCGCAAACTTACGTTTTTAATTTTTAACATATTGTTTCTAACGTGTTTTATTTTTGTAAACTGATGAAATTCAAGCCTCTTTAGAGTCATTATACTCCTTCATTTTCATAATATTCTCTTTAGTAAGCATATAGTCCTTTACATCTTTGTCTTTCCATCGATGGTATATAAAAGTGGGCATGAGTACAAAAAAACCTCCAGCAATAGCAAATCCAATCATTTTATTGCCTGTTATTTCATCTGTGTGTGATTTATAGTAATACCCATAGATAAGTAACGCTACAAGAGCAAAAAATAAAACAATGATAAATATGCGTCTTGCTTTATGCATCTAGTTTTAGGTGTAATTCTTTGAGTTGATTTTCATCTATAGCAGCTGGAGCATCAATCATTACATCACGGCCGCTATTGTTTTTTGGGAAAGCAATAAAATCACGTATGGTTTCTTGCCCTCCTAATATGGCAACAAGTCTGTCTAGTCCAAAAGCAAGACCTCCATGAGGAGGAGCTCCATACTGGAATGCATCCATTAAGAAACCAAATTGCGCTTTTGCTTCCTCAGGAGTAAATCCTAAATAGTCAAACATTAATGCCTGTGTTGCTTTGTCATGTATTCTAATAGAACCTCCACCTATTTCATTACCGTTAAGTACGAGATCATATGCATTTGCTTTTACAGCTCCCGGATTTGTAGCTAGTAACTCAATTTGACCAGGTTTTGGAGATGTAAATGGATGATGCATTGCATGATAATGACCAGTTTCCTCGTCTAGTTCTAATAAAGGGAAGTCAATAACCCATAGAGGTGCAAATACTTTAGGGTCTCTAAGCCCTAAACGTTCTGCAAGTTCCATTCGTAATGCACTTAATTGAGCTCTTACTTTATTTGTATTGCCAGATAATACACAGATAAGATCACCAGGTTTTGCTCCTGTAACCTCAGCCCATTTTGCAAGATCTTCTTGATTATAAAACTTATCTACAGAAGATTTGTAAGATCCATCATCATTACAGCGTGCATATACCATTCCTAAAGCACCTACTTGTGGGCGCTTTACCCAGTCTATAATCTTGTCAATTTCTTTACGAGTATAACTATTACCTCCTGGTACAGCTATTCCTACGACAAGCTCTGCATTATTAAATACGTTAAATTCTTTATGTTGAGCAACGGCATTAAGTTCTCCAAATTCCATCCCAAAACGAATATCTGGCTTGTCGTTTCCATAAAGACGCATCGCATCATCATATAACATTCTAGGAAATTTGTCAATCGCTACATTATTTATTTCTTTAAGTAGGTGACGTGTAAGACCTTCAAAAATATGTAGGATATCTTCTTGCTCGACAAAAGCCATTTCACAATCTATTTGAGTAAACTCAGGTTGACGATCTGCTCTCAAATCTTCATCTCTAAAACATTTTACAATCTGAAAGTATTTATCCATGCCTCCAACCATAAGGAGTTGTTTGAATGTTTGTGGAGATTGAGGTAGTGCATAAAATTGTCCTTCATTCATTCGAGATGGAACTACAAAATCACGAGCGCCTTCTGGTGTAGATTTAATAAGGTATGGTGTTTCTACTTCTATAAAATCTTGATCAGAAAGATATTTGCGTACTTCCATGGTTACTTTATGTCGGAAGATCAAACTGTCTTTGACAGGGTTTCTTCGTATATCTAGATATCGATATTTCATACGTACATCTTCTCCTCCATCGGTATCATCTTCTATAGTAAAAGGAGGGAGTAATGCTTCATTAAGAACCGTAAGTTCAGAAACCAATATCTCAATATCTCCTGTAGGGATATTAGGGTTTTTTGAAGCACGTTCAATTACAGTTCCTTTTACTTGAATGACAAACTCACGTCCTAATGTGCGGGCTTGCTCCATAATTTCTTTTGAAGTGCGTTTTTCATCAAAAATAAGTTGAGTGATTCCATAACGATCTCGTAAATCAACCCATATCATAAATCCTTTATCTCTAGATTTCTGAACCCATCCAGATAACGTAACCTCTATATTAATATCGCTAGCTCTTAAGCTTCCGTTGTTGTGACTTCTGTACATGTATTTCTACTACTTTTTTCTTGGTTGCAAAAATAGGAAGATATCATTTGTTAAAAGCTATCTCCTACTGATTTTTGATATTGTAAGTATACGCTTTCGCGAAAGCGTATAAAAAAACCCACAGAAAAGACCGTGGGTTTATATTATTAAAAAGAAACAACTTATTTCTTGTTTACTTCTTTGATGTATTTTTCTAAAGCCATAGTCATAGACGGAGTCTGTGGTGTAGGCGCTTGAATGTTAATTTTAAGTCCTGCTTTTTCTGCAGCTTTTATAGTTGTATTTCCAAAAACAGCAATACGCGTGTCGTTTTGCTTGAAATTTGGGAAATTATAAAGTAATGATTCTATACCACTTGGGCTGAAGAATACAAGCACATCATAAAATACGTTTTCTAAATGAGATAAATCACTTACTACAGTCTTGTAAAAAGTAGATTGTTTCCAATCCACTCCTAAATCATTTAAGGTTTGAGGGATGATATCCTTGAGCTTATCAGAAGATGGTAATAAGAATTTTTCAGTCTTATGCTTTTTGATAAGAGGTGTCATCTCTATAAATGTACGCTTGCCAACATAAATTTTACGTTTACGATAGACAACATATTTTTGAAGATAAAAAGCAACAGCTTCACTCTGACAGAAATACTTCATAGAGTCTGGTACTTTAAAACGCATTTCTTCTGCAATTCTGAAAAAATGATCTACAGCATTACGACTTGTTAAAATAATCGCTGTGTAGTCTTTGAGGTCTACTTTTTGTAATCGCACCTCTTTACTAGATACTCCTTCTACATGAATAAACGGAATAAAATCTATCTTTACGCGTTGCCTTTGTTCTAACTCAAAATAAGGTGAGTTTTCAACCTTTGGCTTGGGTTGCGAGACCAAAATAGTTTTCACTTTCATAGATACTCTTTATTTATAAAACACTACTTTTAATTTGTAGCTAAATGATACAATATATAGTAGGGTGCTATTTCGAGAGTGCAAAAATACAAAATAAAATAAGACGGTAACGAAAGAATTTGATCTTGATATTTACTTATTGTAATAGCTAACGAAATGAAGTATA
>CAYYSK010000137.1:0-9108 GCA_964474345.1 uncultured Flavobacteriaceae bacterium | reverse complement strand
CTTATATCTAGGTTGGTTAATCTATAGATGTCAGCAGTAAATACTTCTCCATTCAGGATACCATCAGAATCTATTCCTTGATTAATAAGAGATTGTTCAAAGTTAAGGTCAGGAATAAAGGTTATTTTGGCTTTCGCAAAAACATCATTGACATCAGCAAGAATAGATTCGTGCATTCTTATTTTTTGCCCTGTAGAAAATATACTACGACACGAAAAGGCAAATGCACTCATAAAGTTTAAAATATCTTCTTGAAATATCTCATATGGAGTTCCTTCGCAATCTACTAAATCTCCTATATACAAACAGTTTTCTTCATCCAGTTCTTGATCAATAGTTTCAAGATTGTATCGAGGAGAAGCAGCTGTGTCAGCAATGCGGTCGCCTGCAGTGGTTGCATTATAATTAGGATCATTAAGGTCTCTTGTAACGCGTTCACAGTCTAATGTATTAAAAAACTCTCTTGTATGTAAAATAAAAAAATCGTGAGCTAACTCGTGTGTTAAAGTATAATCCCCAAAATTATCTCTATCTAATGCACATATTGTACTGTTAAATCTAGCTTCTCCTCCACCAGGCCCATGATCTTCTGGAACATATACATTAAATGTATTTGGAGTAACAAAGCCATTTTGTTTTGCAAATGTACCTGTCTCTTGAAGATTTGCTCCTGTATGATGTGCAGACGAATTAAATGACTGGTTATCAAATCCTTTTAACCTAAAAAAGATGTTGAAGGGATTAAAATCATTATTTATTCGAGTAATTGCTTCTTGTACAGTAGTTTCATTAATAGTAGGTGTATTACTAGCATCATCATTATTAATCCCCCAGAAAAAAATAGTAAATGTGACAGGTTCAAATGTTGCTAGAAAATCTTCATCTACAGATCTACTATAAACTCCATTTTCATCATCAGGAACAGGGCCACCAGCAAGTATTGCACAATTATCATCATTTTGTGCAAATACCATTAAAGGAAACACAAGGATAATACATTTTAAGAGAATCTTCATACGTATCATACTAAGTCGGTTTTTGAAAGATTAGTTTACATCTTGCTTGAACAAAATAATTAATCTCTTTATAGTATTCAGTTTTTATGTTTTAGTACGCTTTCGCGAAAGCGTAATCCTCTTTCCTTCAAAAGTTTTTACAACAGGATTAGTACTTTGTTCTTCTTACTTTAAGCGGTATCTTTGCATTTAGATTTAGTCTAAGTAAGGCTGATTTTTTTAGAGACTATTGCTTAAAAAAAGAAATGAAACTCAATAAGAAAGATATATTAGAAGCGCTTAAAACGATTACAGTTCCTGGTGCAGGAGAAAATATGGTAGATAGCGGTGCTGTGACAAATGTACTTACATTTGGTGACGAGGTAATTGTAGATATAACGATCAAAAACCCTGCATTACAAGCTCGTAAGAAGACTGAGGTTGAGATTATGAAAGTAATCCATGATAAAGTTGAGCAAAAAGCGCAAGTTAAAATAAACCTTAAAGTAGATGCTCCTGCTCCCTCAGAAAAAGTAGAAATTAAAGGAAAAACTATTCCTGGGATTAAAAATATTGTAGCCATTGCTTCTGGTAAAGGAGGTGTTGGAAAATCTACTACAACAGCAAATATCGCTGTAAGCCTTTCTGAAATGGGATTTAAAGTAGGTGTATTAGATGCCGATATATATGGCCCATCTATTCCAATTATGTTTGATGTAGCGCACGAGCGTCCACTCTCTGTAAATGTTGATGGAAAATCTAAGATGAAACCTGTAGAAAGCTATGGAGTTAAAGTATTATCTATAGGATTTTTCACAAAACCCGATCAAGCTGTTGTTTGGAGAGGACCTATGGCAGCAAAAGCATTAAATCAGATGATATTTGACGCTGCTTGGGGAGAATTAGACTTTCTATTATTAGACTTACCTCCTGGGACAGGAGATATACATTTAAGTATTATGCAGTCACTACCTATTACAGGAGCTGTTATTGTAAGTACACCACAAACAGTGGCACTAGCAGATGCAAAGAAAGGAGTAGCCATGTTTCAGCAGGAAAGTATCAATGTGCCTGTACTTGGTATTGTAGAAAATATGGCGTATTTCACTCCAGAAGAATTACCAGATAATAAGTATTATATCTTTGGGAAAGAAGGAGCAAAAAACCTCGCAGAAGATTTAGATGTTAGATTTTTAGGAGAAATACCTTTAGTGCAAAGTATTAGAGAAGCAGGAGATGTAGGCCGTCCAGCAGCATTACAAACAGGAACATCACTTTCAAAAGCTTTTGAAGAGCTAACTAGAAATGTTGTAGAAGAAACCGTACGTCGTAATGATAATTTACCACCTACAGAAGCAATAAAAATAACAACAATGGCAGGATGCAGTGCCGTTAAAAATTAAGGTATGACAGATCAAGAGTTAACTCAAAAAGTAGAGGATGCATTAAATGAGATTCGACCATTTCTTCAAAGCGACGGAGGAGATATTACCTTATTAGGAATCGAAGAAGGAAAAACGGTTCGTGTACAACTAGAAGGAGCATGTGTAGGATGCTCAGTAAATCAAATGACACTTAAGAGCGGTGTAGAGATGACTATTAAAAAGTATGCACCACAAATTGAGAATGTAATTAATGTAGAAGCATAACGCTTTTTTACTTCGACGAACTCAGTATAAATTTCACTTGGGTGAAAGCATATTTAAAGAATAATAAAAAGATTTTCGCCTTCGCGAAATATATATATGATAAAGACAGATATACTCATTATAGGAGCGGGACCTACAGGACTCTTTACTGTTTTTGAAGCAGGACTTTTAAAATTAAAATGCCACCTTATAGATGCATTGCCACAACCAGGAGGTCAATGTTCAGAAATATACCCTAAAAAACCTATATACGATATTCCAGCTTTTCCAGAAGTTTTAGCTGGAGATTTGGTAGATAATCTAATGAAACAAATTGAACCGTTTCAGCCTGGTTTCACTTTAGGAGAACGTGCCGAAACTATAGAAAAACAAGAAGATAATACGTTTATTGTAACTACAAATAAAGGAACAAAACATCAAGCTCCTGTGATAGCTATTGCTGGCGGATTAGGAAGTTTTGAGCCGCGTAAACCCTTATTGGAAAACATCGCACAATTTGAAGATAAAGGAGTTGAATATATTATTAGAGATCCAGAATTATATCGCGATAAAAAAGTAGTAATTGCCGGAGGAGGTGATAGTGCATTGGATTGGAGCATCTTCTTATCTGATGTAGCTAGTGAAGTGACTTTGGTGCATCGTCGTAATGAATTTAGAGGAGCACTTGATAGTGTAGAAAAGGTACAGGACTTAAAAAACCAAGGGAAGATTAAATTAATAACCCCTGCAGAAATCACAAAACTCACTGGAGAACAGAAATTAGAAAATGTTACAGTTAAACAGGGAGAAGAAGTTACTGAAATTGCTATAGATCATTTTATCCCACTTTTTGGACTTGCTCCAAAACTAGGACCTATAGCAGATTGGGGGCTTGAGATAGAGAAAAATGCAATCAAAGTAAATAATAGCTTAGATTATCAAACCAATATTCCAGGGGTTTATGCTATCGGAGATGTGAATACGTATCCAGGAAAATTAAAATTAATATTATGTGGTTTTCATGAAGCTACGTTAATGTGTCAGAGTGCTTATAAGCGTATTTTCCCAAATAAAAGATATGTGATGAAATATACAACTGTTGGAGGAGTAACAGGATTTGATGGAAGTAAAAAAGAAGCACCAAAAGCTGTAATAAAATCAATAGAGTAACTGCTCCTTAGGAGCTCATGATATTATTATTTTGGAAACCATTAACTTAATAAGTTAATAAAATGTCAGATATACAAATACATATTACAGATCGTGAAGGAACTACTCATGATATAGAAGCTCCTACAGATATGAATATGAATTTAATGGAAGTTGTGCGTATGTACGAACTTGCTCCAGAAGGCACTATAGGTGTATGCGGAGGTATGGCAATGTGCGCATCCTGTCAATGTTATGTAGAGTCGGATCATAAACTTCCAGAAATGAGTGATGATGAAGATGCAATGCTTGCTGAAGCATTTTATACAGAAGACAATAGTCGCTTAGGGTGTCAAATACACGTTTTGCCAGAATTAGAAGGACTTAAAGTAACTTTAGCTCCTGAGTCATAACAAGAGAATTTTAAAACATGTATGTGTTCTAAAATAACGATTTGAGTCCTATTGTGTGTATTAATTTACATTTTGTATATTTAATTCAATTAATCAATTATTTTATGAATCAAATATTTAAAAGCCTACTGTCCGTATGCGCTCTATTTGCTTCATATACTTCTTTTACTCAACAACCCCAAGTCGATAGCTTAAAAGAACTTCTCGTAAAAACAAAATACCCTATAGAGAAAATAGACGTATATAATCAGATATCTGTCTTTTTCTTTAAGTCGCAATTATATAATGATAGTTCTTATTATTATAACAGGAAAGCATATCAAATAGCAAAAGAATATAAACTTCCAGAAAAAGAAGGAAGAGCATTATTTAATTTTGGCTTGATTTATAGCGAGATGGGGAATGCAAATTTAGCTATTGAAAATTATATTAAAGCCTTATCTATCTTTGAGAGACTCCATGATTCTCGTAATCTCAGCGTAATTAATAGTAGTATTGCCGCATTGTATTTTAATGAAAAAAAGTATGAAAAAGCAATTATGTTTTTTGAAAAAGCCATAGAAATTTCTATCAGAAATAAAGATAGTATTGGAATGGCAATAGATTATGTGAATTTAGGAGAGACAGAGTATAAGGCAAGTAAATATAAATCTTCAAAAGAACACTTGGAACTTGGAAGACAAATCTCAAAAAAGAAAAATTTAGATCATGCTTCTTTATATGTATCATATAGTAATACATTATTTGCATTACAAGAAATAGATAGTGCAGAAAAAGAAGCAGAAATAGGTTTGCTAAAATCTATAAAAGATAGAGATCTTAAAAACATTTCAGAAGCATCTGATGTATTATATCGTATTTCATACCAAAAAGAAGACTATAAAAAAGCGCTAAAACATTATCAACGTTATACGGTCTATAATGATAGTGTGGAAGGAGCAAAAGGAGAAAATACGATAGAAAAACTACTACTTAATGCAGAATTACGCTCTAAGGAAGAAGAGCTGTCGCGTTTAAAAGAGAAGACAAAATATATGAACATTATATATGTCCTTGTAGGTTTAGGTATTTTACTTCTTATTTTCTTAATATCAAAACAAATTAAAGTAATAAAAATGACAGAAGATATGCATAAGATTCAATCAGAACTTATAGGAGAAGGATTGAAAGAACGAAATCTGAAACAAGAAGATGGAGAATGAATAAACGAGATTTAATAATTAAGGCGAGATGTTACCGTTTTTTATAATTCGGGTTTAAGAACTGAGTCCTTTATGCTTTTATGAAGATGACTCAGTTCTGTACGTTATAATATCTTGAGGCCCTTCAAGTAAAACACGAGTAACGCGTAGTGTACCATCGCTATGAGTAGCTATATGCCACTTAATTAAGGATATTTTTCCGTTTTCTATTTCTATACCTGTAATGCTTCTGGGGTGTACACAACTACCATCATTAAAAAAAGCAATATCACCAGGTTCTGGAAAACGTGGTCTATGTGTGTGTCCTACAATCGTCATCAGGTTGTTGTTATCAGTGATCCATTTCTTAAGACGTCGCTCTACTTTAATAAGTTCTTTATAGTTTTTTGCAGGACTTGTAGGGTCTGAAATTCCAAAGATTTGGAGTGGTTTCCATAATACGCGAACAAGAAATCGATTAAAACGCCATCCGTGATAATTCATCCAATCTGCTTGATGACCATGACATAAAAAGAGCTCTTGATGCGTATCACAATGTTTTAAAACGATGGCTTCGTGATACTTTAAATTTTTAAAAAGAATTTCTTCTCGGTCATCTTTAGGGTCAAAATATGTAGTCAGATGTTTTTGGATATATTTAGGATCACGATATACCATATCGTGATTACCCCATATTAAATGTAGTCTATTGTCTAAGTGAAATTTTTGAAGTAGATGATATACATTTTTATGAGCCCTAAGAATACTTTCAAAAGAATTGTTTTCCCATAACTCATCACCGTCTCCTAATTCATAATAATTAAAACCTTCATTATAATAATGTGTGAGCGCATGAAAATAAATATTTTCATTACGAGCGAAATCATCAGCAAAACTTTTATCCCCGCGGTGACAATCTGAGAAAAAGACCATTTTGTCTTGATTGCTAAAATTGATGATTTTAGCATTTTTATAAGCCCTATCTAGTCGTTTTCTAGAATTCATATCGTAAAGATGCATAAAAAGTGTTTAAACTCTATAATCGATTCTTAATTTTCTTTAGAATTTTCAAGAAGTTTTTAGTGTCATTTTTTACTAGTAAAAAATATTTAATGAATTTAAAACTTCGAGACTTGTCTAGCATGAAAAAAACAGCAATCTTAAACGTTAGCTTAAGTACTTATATTTATAAGAGATATAATACCCCTTTTTTAGTGTAATGCCTCTGAACTTGTCCCGAGGATTATTTATACCGTTTACCATTTGAAATTACTGTAAAAGAAAATGATGATTTTCTTCTTTATAAGAAGAAGAAAACTAAAGTATAGCCTTAGTTATGGTTTTCTTTTTATTCTGAAATAAAAAGAAAAAAGGTATTTTATTACAATAATTTCAAATAGTAAATGGTATTATTTATTTTCTTTTCAATCAATGTCAGAATAGTAAAAAAGGAAGAGCGCTTATTTTATAGAATGTGTGTGATTATTGGTATTTGATTTGATGAGAGCACTTTGTTTAGAGTATTATTGTGATACACCTACACCTACGAAGACTAATTCAATTTAGAGCTATTTGGTATAAAACGTGATTACTTTAGGTATAAAAAATAGAAGTAGGAGTATTAGAAATCCAGTTGTTATATATATAAATCAAAAAATATAAAAATATGTATAACAAAATGAAAAAAAATATAATATTTCTATTTCTATTTTTAGTGTATAGTATACATGCACAAATAGATTATGAACTTACTGTATTAAATGAACCGTATGAAAATCTTGAAAATGCAACATCATTAAATAATGGAGATATATGGGTTGATCCTAATTTTACCATTCCTATTGGATTTGATTTTCAATTGGGACCTAATGTGATTAACACGATTTTTATTTCAGATGATAATTCAGGGGGAGTGATTTCTACAATTGATGATATTGATGCCGCTCCATTTGGAGCATTTGTTCCAGTATTTCAAGATATTATAGATCGAGGTTTTAATACTGGGACATCACTATCTCCATTAAGTTTTCGATTAGATGGTCAAGTAGGGAGTCAAATATTAAAGATAGAATGGAATAACGTAGGGTTTTTTGAAGAAGCAACTCTTCAGGATTTTATGAATTTTCAATTATGGTTATATGAAGAAGGAAATATTATAGAATATAGGTATGGCTCCAATGAAATTAATGACCCAGACAGTTCGTTTGAAGGACTTGATGGCGTGCAATTAGGTCTTTTCCCTTTATTAGCTGAAAATGGAGAAGGACCTCTTAATCAAGATGCTTATATTTTAAGTGGAGATCCTCAGAACCCTGAACTGATAACACTGTCTACACAAGAAGAATTTGCACAAGCAGAGATTATTTCACTTACTGGTGCAATTCCTGATGGGACTGTGTATAGGTTTTCGTCAGAAACATTAAGTATTGATGATACAAATAGTAGCGCTGTAGATTTTAGTATCTACCCTAACCCTACAAATGATATCTTTAAAATTGAAAGCAAATCAATAGATTATGAACTTGAAGTATATAATATATCGGGACAACGGGTAATGAAGTTTGATAGTTCTATAGATTCGTATGATATCTCTAGTCTTTCTAAAGGGGTATATATAGTAAAAATTCAATCATCTATAGGAGTAGACACCAAGAGATTGATTAAAAGTTAATTGATTGATTTCTACTTATACAATAAAAAATCAACCTTAAAGGCTGATTTTTTATTGTATATAATTTATTGAATTTTACTTAAAAGCATTTTCACCAGTAATATCAAGACCCGTAATCAGTAAGTGAATATCATGAGTTCCTTCATAGGTAATCACACTTTCTAGATTCATCATATGTCTCATAATGCTATATTCGCCTGTGATACCCATCCCTCCTAAAATTTGACGAGCTTCACGAGCAATTTTTATAGCCATATCTACATTATTGCGCTTAGCCATAGAGATTTGAGCAGAAGTAGCACGATCTTCATTTTTAAGTTGCCCAAGACGTAAAGCTAATAGTTGTGCCTTTGTAATTTCAGTAATCATTTCGGCAAGTTTCTTTTGTTGTAATTGAAATGCAGCAATAGGTTTTCCGAATTGAATACGTTGCTTAGCATAGCGCAAGGCAGTATCGTAACAATCCATAGCAGCACCTATAGCTCCCCAGGCAATACCAAATCGAGCAGAATCCAGACATCCTAGAGGTGCACCAAGCCCTGACTTGTTAGATAACAAATTTCCTTTAGGTACTTTCACATCCTGAAAAATAAGCTCTCCGGTAGCACTTGCCCGCAAGGACCATTTATTATGTGTCTCTGGTGTAGAAAAACCTTCCATTCCTCGTTCCACAATAAGTCCATGAATTCGACCTTCTTCATTTTTTGCCCAAACTACAGCGACTTGACAAAAAGGAGAATTGGAAATCCATAGTTTAGCTCCATTCAATAAATAATGATCCCCCATATCTTTAAAGTTGGTAACCATCCCTCCAGGATTGGATCCATGATCGGGTTCTGTTAATCCAAAAGAACCCATCCATTCACCAGTGGCAAGCTTGGGCAGGTATTTCTGGCGTTGTTCTTCAGTACCATATTTCCAGATAGGGTACATTACTAATGATGATTGCACTGAAGCTGTCGAGCGGACACCAGAATCACCGCGCTCAATTTCTTGCATAATCAGACCATAAGAAATCTGATCAAGTCCTGCACCTCCATATTCTTCTGGAATATAAGGCCCAAAAGCACC
>CAYYSK010000136.1:0-9139 GCA_964474345.1 uncultured Flavobacteriaceae bacterium | reverse complement strand
CACATCCAACCTTCATCACGAAGTTCTAATGCATAATTCGGGTTAAAAGAGATATCTGCAACATCAAAAATGGACACCAAGTTAAGAGATTATACCTTAAATTTTGTTAGTTAAGTTGAATTTTAATTAAAAAGATTTAGAAGTTTTCTTTAAGTTTTTTGGATTATCCAAAATAGAAATAGCTCTATTTACCCATACTTGTATTTTACAAGTATTCATATTTGGCTCTATGTCTTTAGGAAATTTAAACATCTGTCTTTGGATCTAGAATGACCTACTTTAATACTGCGAATAGCATTAGTTTTTCAATATTATGATAATTCAAACTAAATCTAATTTGAAATATATTGTCTATTGTATGATGATGTTAAAATATCGATGGTGTTTGTACACGGAACTACTTTATAAACCTTAACCTTAAGTATATTTGAAACAGCAGAATTAATGCTAGAGAACTTGCTAGGGTAACAAAACTCATTCTTTTCACACAAGCATATAATTAAACACATATTTTATGTTATCTTATCCTATAGTAGATTTAAAAAATGAAATTGATGGAACAACGAGATATTCTAATTTATCGATCAAAAGATTTAAGGTTTTGGATAGAAAAGAACAAAAAGAATATGTAATCAAATTGACGTTTAGTTTTTAGGGCAAACTTCAAAAAGTATATTTTGAAAAATTAAACGAAAAACTAACTATTCAATCTAATTAAAAACTATTACTCATTTATACTATCAATAGCTCTCGAGCATATAATGTTATATTACCTTTCAATTTGCTAAATCGTTCTGATAGTTGTCAAGATTAAATGGTTATTTTAATTTCAACGCAACCATTTAACACAAATGCATCTAATAAATAAAAACCTATGAAAACAAAAACTATTTTTTTTATACTTCTTTTAAATCTATTAGTATTCATATCCTGTGAAGATACACTAGAACCTATTGGAATTGAGACAAGAGTTTTTGGAAGAATGTATGATAGTCAAAATCAATTACCACTAGCCAATCATCAACTAAGAATCGCTGAATATAATTTAATACCAGGATTTGGATCAGTTCCAAATAATGAATTTATTCAATACTTGGATTCTACATTAACAGATTCGCAAGGTTTTTATGATTTTAGTTTTACAACAAGTGGTCTAGGGGATAGATATTTTTTAGAATTGCAACAAATCCAAGAATCTCAAACTAATAACGATTTTATTTTTTCTTTAATAGATCAAGAATTTTCAACCGAAATAGAAGATTTAGGAGAAAATACAGAACTGAATTTTGAAGTTCTATTTTTATACCCTGTTAATTTAAAAATAACACTAGATCCTAATGTGCAATTCTTACCAATACAAATAGCTCGACCACATTTTAATGCTTCAGGTAACATAACTCAAACTGGAATTGAAAATTCTCGCTTATTTTATATAGACAAAAATTCAAGTTCATTCGTGATATTAGTACGCACAACACCTGAAGGAGAAAGAGAACGCGTGATTATTGAAATGGAAGCAACGAATACTACTGATTTAACTGAATTTGAAATCTATGTTGAGAATAGTGATTTTATGATTCAGTAAAAAAATATTTCACTACATAAGCTATATTTACAAAGCCGACTAATACTAATAGCTCTATCCATTAAGGATTGTAACAAATACCATTTACAATCATAGGTTATTTTTAATCATACTATAATATTTCAAAACTTCATGATAAAGTTCTAATACAGAACATGGGTTTAACTAGATTTTATTAAAAGCACTATAGCACATCGTATTTATAAAAACTATCTTTGCGCCCTATGCAATTTGACCTTCTTACAACAGATTCTGCAAGTAAAGCGAGAGCAGGTACACTTACTACAGATCATGGAGTGATTGAAACTCCTATCTTTATGCCTGTTGGGACAGTAGCTTCTGTAAAAGGAGTACACCAACGTGAATTGCGAGAAGATATCAATCCCGATATTATTTTAGGAAACACATATCATTTGTATTTACGTCCAGGAACAGAGATTTTACAAAAAGCAGGAGGACTACATAAATTTATGAATTGGGAACGCCCTATCCTTACAGATAGTGGAGGTTTTCAAGTATATTCTTTATCTAATCGTCGTAAGATAAAAGAAGAAGGCGTGAAGTTTAAATCTCATGTAGATGGATCTATGCATTTATTTACTCCAGAAAATGTGATGGAAATCCAACGTACGATAGGAGCAGACATTATCATGGCTTTTGATGAGTGTACACCATACCCTTGTGATTATAGATATGCAAAAAGATCTATGCATATGACACATCGCTGGTTAGATAGATGTATTACACATTTCGAAAAAACACCAGCTCTTTACGGATATGATCAAGCACTATTTCCAATTATACAAGGAAGTACTTACAAAGATTTAAGAACACAATCTGCCGAATATATTGCAAGTTCTAATGCTTTTGGAAATGCTATTGGAGGATTGTCTGTAGGAGAACCTGCAGAAGAAATGTATGCGATGACAGAAGTGGTTACTGCGGTACTTCCAGAAGAAAAACCAAGATATTTAATGGGTGTTGGAACACCTATAAATATTTTAGAAAATATAGCGTTAGGTATTGATATGTTTGACTGTGTGATGCCTACACGTAATGCACGTAATGGCATGCTATTTACAGCGCATGGTACCATTAATATCAAGAACTTAAAATGGGAAGATGATTTTTCTCCAATTGATGCCATGGGAATTACTTGGGTAGATACTGAGTATAGCAAAGCGTATTTGCGTCATTTGTTTAAATGTCATGAATTATTAGGAATGCAAATTGCAACCATTCATAATTTAGGGTTTTATATGTGGCTTGTACGTGAGGCTCGTAAACAAATTCTTGAAGGTACATTTGTAACTTGGAAAGAAACGATGGTAAAACAAATGGATAAGCGTCTGTAAGATGAAGATTTTAGATTGGTATATTGTAAAACGATACATCGGGACATTTGCCACGATGCTTTTGCTGTTTATACCTATTGGAATTACTGTAAACTTAGCAGAAAAAATAGATAAGATTCTTGCAAATGATGTTCCTTTTTATGAAATAGCATTGTATTATTTGAATTTTACTATCTACTTTGCAAATTTACTTTTCCCATTATTTCTTTTTTTATCTGTTATTTGGTTTACCTCAAAACTTGCAAATAATACGGAGGTTATTGCATTTTTAAGTAGTGGTGTTTCTTTTTGGAGATTTCTACGTCCCTATATGATTGGAGCAACTATAGTATGTGTAGGTGCATTTATATTGGGAACATATCTTGCTCCAAAAGCAAATAAAGGATATAATGAATTTATCTATGAGTACCTTAAAAAAAACAAAAAAGATAGAGAGACAAAAGATGTATATCGCCAGATAACTGATAATGATTATATCTATGTGAGTTCTTTTAGCACCAAAGCAAAAACTGGACGTAATTTTACTTGGGAACATTTTGAGGATAATACATTGAAATATAAAATATCTGCAGGTCGTATTAAATTTAATCCCAATGATACAACCTATACGTTATTTACATACAAGAAACGTATTATAGGGCCAGATGGAGATATCTTAGAAAGCAAAGCAAAAATAGATACTACCTTTGCTTTTGATATTGATGATTTAACTCCTGTAGAGTACATCGCAGAAACGTTAAATACTCCAGAATTAAGAGAGTTTATTGCAAAAGAACGCGCTCGAGGTTCTTCATATATAAGTAGATATGAAGTAACACTTCAAAAACGTTTGAGTTTACCCGTAGCAGCATATATACTCACCATTATTGCGGTAGCAGTTTCTGCTATGAAACGTAGGGGAGGAATGGGGTCTAATCTTGCTTTTGGAATTATGCTAGCCTTTATATTTATCTTTTTTGATAAAATATTTGGGACATTAGCAGAGCAATCTGATTTTCCGCCGCTAGTAGCTGTATGGCTTCCTAATATTCTGTTTGCTATTTTAGCAGTATATCTCTTGCAAAATGCAAAACGCTAAACTCCATAGCTATCTACATTTTCACCTCATTGTATTTATATGGGGATTTACAGCCGTATTAGGATCACTCATAAGTATAGATTCAGTACCCTTAGTTTGGTTTCGAATGGGAATTGCTTCGATATTTATTTTCTTGTATATAAAGTGGAAAAAGATTGATATTACGCTTTCGCGAAAAGCGTTCCTGTCATTCTCCATAGCAGGTATTATTATAGCAATACATTGGTTGACATTTTTTGGAGCGATTAAAGTATCCAATGTCTCTATAACATTAGCTATGATGAGCACTGGTGCTTTTTTCACAGCATTGCTAGAGCCTATTTTTTATAAACGGAAATTAATTTGGTACGAACTTTTATTTGGTAGTATTGTTATAGGAGCATTGTATGTAATCTTTGAAGTACAACCAGAATATAGATTAGGTATAGGATTAGCATTGTTGTCTGCATTTTTATCTGCTATTTTCACGTTAGTAAATGGAAAATTTGTGCATAAACACAATCCGACAAAGATTTCGTTTTACGAATTACTAATAGGAACTGTTTTTATTACGTTGTATTTGGCTTCTGCAAAAACAAATAGTTTCTTCTCTTCAGATTTCTTTACACTACTTTATACAGATTGGATATACTTATTAATCTTAGCATCTATCTGTACAGCTTATGCCTTTATCGCATCTGTAAAAGTGATGAAACATTTGAGCCCATATACTATTATGCTTACTATAAATTTAGAACCGGTATATGGAATTTTACTAGCATTTATAGTGCTTGGTGATAAAGAACAAATGAGTACAGAGTTTTACTACGGAGCTATTGTTATACTCTTAGTTGTCATTGCTAATGGGATTCTGAAAAATAGAAATCTTTTACGTGTAAAAAAAGAGACAGCAGTCAAATAGAAACTAGTATATTTGTAAGATAAACCTAACATCCCCTTACGAGACATCGTAAAAGGTAATAAACTGAAAATGGAATATTTAGATTTCGAATTACCCATTAAAGAGCTAGAAGAACAACTAGAAAAATGTGTTATTATAGGTGCTGAAAGCGACGTTGATGTAAGTCAGACCTGTAAACAAATTGAAAAAAAACTAGCGCAAACTAAAAAAAATATTTATAAAAATTTGACTGCATGGCAGCGTGTTCAATTGTCAAGACATCCTAATCGTCCATATACACTTGACTATATAAATGCTATCTGTGGAAATACGTTTTTAGAACTTCATGGAGATCGTAATGTCAAAGATGATAAAGCAATGATCGGAGGTCTTGGAAAAATAGGTGATCAGAGTTATATGTTTATTGGACAACAAAAAGGATATAATACAAAGACAAGACAGTATCGTAATTTTGGTATGGCAAACCCTGAAGGATATCGTAAAGCGCTTCGTCTTATGAAAAGTGCGGAGAAGTTTAAGGTGCCTGTTGTGACTATTATTGATACTCCTGGTGCATATCCAGGTCTAGAAGCAGAAGAAAGAGGACAAGGAGAAGCTATTGCGCGCAACATCCTTGAAATGACGCGTCTTAAAGTGCCTATTATTGTCTTAATCATTGGAGAAGGCGCCAGTGGAGGAGCTTTAGGGATAGGTGTAGGAAATAAAGTACTTATGCTTGAGAATGCATGGTATTCTGTAATTTCTCCCGAAAATTGCTCTTCTATATTATGGAGGAGCTGGGAACAGAAAGAAATTGCAGCAGAGGCTCTAAAATTGACAGCAAAAGATAGCCTTAAACTTAAAGTAATAGATGAGATTGTAAAAGAACCTTTAGGAGGAGCTCATGCAAATAGAGCGCAAACATTTGAAACTGTCAAGGAAGCAATCGAAGCTTCTTTTGAAGAATTAAAAAACTTATCACCAGAAGAATTAATAGATAATAGAATGAATAAATATTCAGAAATGGGAGTATATAAAGGTTAATTCCCATTTTTTCACTTAATGCCAAATCCGAGACCTTTTGAGTTTCGGATTTTTTTATGACTATTAACAATAAATAAGACTTATTAACAGTTCAATTGTTAATGAGGTGTGAACATTGAGCTTTTACAAAAATGAACAGTCTCTTAACAATTTGTTTACATTCGTATCCATGGAAAAAATCAAGCCCACTCCAGCATATAATCTCTCATCAGGACAAGTGATTCCTCTTGAAAAAGGAAAAATACCTCCTCAAGCTCTTGATTTAGAGATAGTTGTTCTTGGCGCTTTAATGATTGATAAAAAAGGTGTTGATGAGGTTATTGATATTCTTTCTCCAGAAGTTTTTTATAAAGATCAACATAAACATATTTTTGAAGCCATCCGAATTCTCTTTGAAGAAGGGCAACCTGTTGACTTATTAACTGTTTCTGAGCAACTTAAAAAAATGGCAAAGCTTGAAGCTTCTGGGGGTGATTTTTATTTGATACAACTCACTCAAAAAGTTGCTTCTTCTGCACATATAGAATACCATGCACGTATTATATTACAAAAGTATATTCAACGATCTCTAATTAAAATTTCGAATGAGATTATAGAAGAGGCATATGATGATACTACAGATGTTTTTGACTTATTAGATACTGCAGAAAGTAAACTATACGAGGTAACTCAAGGTAATGTAAAACGTAGTAGTGAGTCTGCTCAAAACTTGGTAATTCAAGCGAAGAAGAAGATTGAAGAAATGTCTAATAAAGAAGGAATGTCAGGTATTCCTACTGGATTTACTAAAGTAGACGCGCTAACTTCTGGATGGCAACCCAGTGATTTAATCATCGTAGCAGCACGTCCTGGTATGGGTAAAACAGCTATGACACTTACAATGGCTCGTAATATGGCTGTAGATCAAAATATACCAGTAGCTTTCTTTTCTCTGGAGATGTCATCAGTACAATTAATTACCCGTTTGATATCATCAGAAACAGGACTTTCTTCTGAAAAGTTACGTACTGGAAAATTAGAAAAGCATGAGTGGGAGCAATTGAATGTGAAAGTTAAAAGTCTAGAAAAAGCACCGCTCTTTATAGATGACACGCCATCACTTTCTATTTTTGATTTAAGGGCTAAAGCACGTCGTCTAGCATCTCAATTTGACATCAAGATTATTATGATCGATTACCTTCAATTAATGACAGGAGGGTCTGCACAAAAAGGAGGCGGAAATCGTGAACAAGAAATCTCAATGATCTCTCGTAACCTGAAAGCATTAGCAAAAGAACTTTCTATTCCTGTAATTGCCTTATCGCAGTTATCACGTGCTGTTGAGACACGTGGAGGAAGTAAACGTCCTTTATTATCTGATCTACGTGAATCTGGTGCAATTGAGCAAGATGCCGATATTGTATCGTTTATTTATCGTCCAGAATACTATAAAATCGAAGAGTGGGATGATGAAGAACGTAGCCCAACTGAAGGTCAAGGAGAGTTTATCGTAGCCAAGCACCGTAACGGTGGGTTAGATAATATTCGTTTGAAATTTATCGGTCACTTGGGTAAGTTTGATAACCTTGATGACTTTAGTACCCCGTATGAATTTGCGAGTAGTATGAATGCTGCGGCTAATGATGATACCTTTAAACCAGATAGCCTTCCTTCACCAGATGAAGCTTTTGGTGGTGAAGATGATGGAGTTCCTTTTTAGATTGTAATTGATTTCCAAGTTTTAGTTATTTTAAGAAGAAATATGAAAGAAGAAATCTTAATTGAATTAAGGAAAATTCCAACTTTATTAGAGAAGGAAAATATTAAATCATTTGTTATTTTTAATTTAAATGAAAGCGATAAACAAGATTTATTTGATTCAATACGTTTTGAATTTATTAATATTCAAAAAGGACTAGACAAAATAATAGAAAAAGAAAAATCAAAATTATATTCTTCACATAGTCCAAATTTTGAAAAATATACAGAAATTGAAAAACGTTATGAAAACAGTGATAGATTAGAGTATGTAAAGAAATTGCATTTTGAAGTTAAAAATGATACAATAGAAATGATTTCTAAGGTTGATACTCATGGCTCACGTTTAAATAAGTTATATAATTTTGACGAATTGTATTTGTTTGAATATTTTAAAAAAGAAAAACTCTTTTCTTTTTTAAGTGATAGTATGGATTTTACTAATTTGATAAATGTAAATAAAAAAAATCCTGATTATTTATATTATAGGTTAACTGATGAGGAGAAAGAATATGAGGAACTAAAAGAATATTTTTTGAGATGTCATCATAAAGGAAGTTTAGTAACTTATTTTGGAGAATATAATGACAATTTAGATCGGCTTTTAAACTCAAGGTTAGATATTAAGTACTTAAATTGGTCCTTCCTTGGCTTTAATATGTCTCAAGAAGAATTCGATAATAAATCGAGTAGAAGAACTAAAGAATTTTTATACAGTAGAAATACAGTGATATATGGTTAAAATAGATCATTTTAGTTTCATGAAATAGAGTAATACTCTAATTTAGAGTGTTACTCTATTTTACATCTCTCTCAATTACTTACTTTGGTAAATTCAGTCTGACAAAATTATTCAATGCTTTCGCATTAATAGAATAGATATTTAATGAGTTCCTTCCCTTGTTGAGGGAAGGTGGCTGTGTTGAGGTAACGAGACACAGACGGAAGGGAGTGCTACTTAGTTGATACCATTTATTCTAAGTTCTGATTGCTACATATTCTATCACGCGGTAGTATTAGTTTTAACCCTTGATGCTTTTTTAAATAAGTTTTCCCTCATCCTAACCTTCTCCCAAGGGAGAAGGAATAAATTTGAACTATTAGGATGATTACTAATAGATTATCCATCTAGTATTAGTACTGACTCTTGTTTCTAGTAGCGTAGCGATCCTGACTCTTTTTCACACCTCCCTCAATCCCTCCTTTCTAGGAGGGAGGTACTTCCTGAAGTTTTAATCTTTACTCCTGACTCCAACAGCACAGCAATCCTATTTCTTTTTTAAAGTATGAGTTTTCCTTCTAGAGGTGACAGGTTGAGCTTGTTGAAGTAGTGAGAGTATAGTAGTGCGTTAAAGTTTTTATTACGTATAGGATTTAATATGTTACAACACCCAACACCTACATACTGTTAACTAGATATTAATCTCTAAGCTTGGCATCACTTTTGTCATAAGAAAACC
>CAYYSK010000135.1:0-9174 GCA_964474345.1 uncultured Flavobacteriaceae bacterium | reverse complement strand
GAATTTATTACGAACGATTCTCCAAGTTAAGATTCCAAGAATAGTACCTACGATAGCACCAATTAATAAGTCTCCTGGATAATGAACTCCTACAAATATTCTGCTTGTTGTAAATAAAAATGGCCATATAAAAAGTAACCATATCCATTTAATATGAGGTTTTAAAACAAGAATAATAAAAACCGTAATTGCAAATGATACGGCCGAATGACCTGAGAAAAAACTATAATCTACATTCTCTTGTAATACTCTAACATAACCTTCTAGTTCTGGAGTATTGCTAGGTCGTAATCTAGTAACACTATTTTTCACTATAGTCGTAATTCCGAGAGTACATCCTGTTACTATAAATGTAAGTAAAGTTGCTAGTAAAGCACGTTTTCGCGAAAGCGCTTTCCAAAACAAAATAAAGAAAATCACATATAAAGGTATCCAATTCTCTATCTGCGTAACAATTAACCAGAATTGATCCCAACTTCCAGTATTTAAGCCATTAAGGTATAAAAATAGTTCTTTGTCCCATTCAATAACTTGATCCATTAAAACTGTCGTTTAATAGGTCCTGTAATATCATTGATATCTTCTTTTGCCTTGTCTATTTCTTTCTTAATATCTTTTGTAATGTCAATATCTATACCTTGTTTCTCAGCACTTTTAGTGATTTCACTTTTAATGTCATTAGTAGCATCTTTTAAAGTGCGCATTCCTTTTCCTAAACCTCTAGCAATCTCAGGTACTTTATCGGCACCAAAAACCATAATCACTATAAAAATAATGAATGCAATTTCAGTGCCGCTTATAAATAATGGAAGTGTAACCATAAATGCAAAGATAGGAATTGTTAGGTGTTGTTCCTTATATATTATTTTGTGTTTTTTAAACAATGTGATAAAAAATAATAGCTGACCATACAGCCAGCTATTAGATATATTATAAAATGCAATTACAGGATTTATCCTTTTACATTTTCTTTAAACTTTTTAAATTTACCTAGCTTCTTAGATTTTGGCCAACTATTATTATCTGTATCGATATCTGCTGTTTCAAGGTCTGGATCTAAAGTGATTTTTACTATTTCTTTATCAGAAGCAATAGCTTTACTTACCTCAGTATCATTTTTACGCCAAACTTGAGCAGGGTACGTTACTTTTTTCTTAGTTCCATCTGCATATTCATATTCTACAATAATAGGCATTGGGATACCTCCTGGTTTTTCAAATACAATTTTATATAAATGTCTAGGTGCATTTATTTTTGCACGCTCTTCAGGAGTAAAGTTATCCATAAGATACTCTTTAAGAGTGGGTGAATTTTCTAGCATAGATTTACCTTTAAGTGCTGGATCAAAATCTTCACTACTTTCATCAACTACATACACAGCTTGGATCGCACTTGGATCTGTTACTCCAAAACGAGCAAGCATTTCTTTACCCTCTTTTGTCGCTTTATCAGTAACATAATATGACTTTACTTCTTTTACTCCTATATCTACGTTTTCTGTACTATAAAACCATCCTCTCCAATACCAATCTAAATCAACAGCTGATGCATCTTCCATCGTTCTAAAGAAATCTTCAGGAGTAGGGTGTTTGAACATCCATCTTTGAGAATACGTTTTAAAAGCGTGATCAAATAACTCAGGTCCCATAATAGTTTCTCTTAATATATTAAGAGCTGTAGCTGGTTTTCCATACGCATTATTACCTAATTGATATACATTTTCAGGATTAGACATTATAGGTGATATAAAATCTTGATTACCTTTCATGTAATTTACAATTTTCGAAGGAGCACCTCTACGAGAAGGATACGTCTTGTTATTTCCTATTGCTTCTGGAAAGTTTTCTCCAAATTCTTGTTCAGTAAGATACTGCATAAAGGTATCTAGTCCTTCATCCATCCATCCCCATTGACGTTCATCACTATTCACAATCATAGGAAAATAGTTATGTCCAACTTCGTGTATAATTACAGAAATCATTCCATATTTTGTACGATCACTATACGTTCCATCTTCATTAGGGCGGCCATAATTCCAACAGATCATTGGGTATTCCATTCCTTGATTTCTTGCATGCACTGAAATTGCTTTAGGGTATGGGTAATTAAACGTAAATTTAGAATACGTTTCTAAGGTTTGCACAACTGCTTTTGTAGAGTATTCTTCCCATAATGGATTTCCTTCAGGAGGATAGATCGAAATTGCCATTACATCGCGTTCTGGGAAACGTACTGCTTGAGCATCCATGATATATCTACGTGAAGAAGCAAATGCAAAATCACGAACATTTTGAGCTTTCAACTTCCAAGTTTTTGTTTTTGTAGAGCTTCCAGTAGCTAATTGCTCTGCTTCTGCTTGCGTACGTATAATCACAGGAGCATCATATGATTTTTTTGCTCTCTCCCAACGCTTATACTCTTCTTTACTATATACTTCTTTTAAATTTGTAATTTCTCCAGTACCATCAAGTAAGTGATCTGCAGGAACAGTAATATTTACTTCATAGTCTCCAAATGGGAGAGCAAACTCTCCATTACCCCAAAATTGATAATTTTGCCATCCTTCTACATCATTATAAACAGCCATTCTAGGAAAAAACTGAGCGATAACATATCCATTATTACCGTCTTTATATGTTTCATATCCAGAACGTGCTCTATTTATAGTATGGTCAGGAACATTATAATCCCATTGGATAGAAAATTCAAAAGATTCTCCAGACTTTAATACTTCTGGCATATCCACACGCATCATAGTAAAATTGATAGTATGTTTTAAAGGTTTACCATTTGCAGTTACTTGATTTACATTAAAACCACCTTCAAATGGTTCTGACATATAAGTAGATACAAAAGATTCTGGTTGACTAACAGGTCCTATTCCTCCTCCATTCTTTTCTTTTGCTGGAGAATCACTAGCTCTTACGTTTTGATCTAATTGCACCCATAAGTATTCAAGATCATCTGGTGAATTATTTTTATATGTAATCGTTTCATAACCAGTGATACGTTGTTTTGCATCATCAAGTTGGATATCCATTTTATAATCTGCCTCATTTTGATAGTACTCATGTCCCGGAGCTCCAGAAGCAGTACGATAAGAATTAGGAGTAGACATCTCATTATAGAGTTGTCTGAATTTATTTCCATTCTCATGTCCTCCTTCACGCTCTTCTTCTTGAGCATATCCTAAGGATACAGATAAGAATAATATCGCGCATAGCGCGTACTTAAAACGAATCATAATATTGTTAAATTAAATTAAGGCTCTAAAATAGCCAAACCCTATCTTTTTTAGGAATCTATTCTGAAAAGTTTAACACAGCTTTAGCATTCCCATCAACAAGTAAAAAACTTTTCTTTTTTCCAAGTATAGAAGTATGTACCATATTTTTTTGTTCTGAAAATGCGTCTATAAGAATTTTATTTTCAATTTGAATACTGTGTATAGAAGGTATTTCTGTTATTTCTATGTAACAAACTACATAATCATCTTCATATTCTTTACCCAAATAAGTAAGCATTTTTTCTTCCTCATTAACGATGATCTTCATTTTACGAGTAAGATATTTATTAATATAACTATCTAGTTTTTTTTGATCAATAGTTGCATCTACAATGATTGTTTCATCATAACGTTCTTTCAATGCATCTTCTAGATCATCATAAAAAAGACGTGTAATTATTTGCAACGAAGCTTCTTCTTCATTATAAGTAATATCTGTGACACTTAAATAATACTTATGTATTGCAAAAGACATCAAGAGTAAAGTAGATGTTATAATTGTAAAAAGGTGTATTTTCTTCATTAGTTGTTGTTAATTACGCTTTCGCGAAAACGTACTCTTAAAATAAAATTGCGGTAAATATAGCTTTCTATTTTTCAAAAAATATGCCACTATTCTTTTTCATTTTCTTTTAGTTCAAGATATGCCTTTGATTTAATCATCATAAATTCAAAAAGACCTAACGCATTATCAGCATCTACATATGCCTTTGCATTCTTGTCTTCAAATACATAATACACAAAATCTTCTATAAGTTCTTCAGGTACATTTAAATTTTTCATATAAATCGTATCTGAAATAAGGTATCGACTTTCTTGAACCAATTTTTGAAATCTAGATATCTCTATATGTTTTTTAAGCATTTTAAGTCTTCCCGTTATAGAGTTTATCAAACCATCCAAAGGAATACCCGCTGAGCTAGAGATAGCAGTATAATACCTGCGTTCTTCTATGGTACGTTTAGGTGCTGTATTTTCTGGAATTCCTAACTCTCTAGCCGTTACTTCTTTTTTAAACTGTGTTCCTCTAATATCCTTATTCAAGTTCCCTGTAAGATCAATATTACTTATCTCAACAACATCTAATTCTGTAACTTTAGGAATAAGATATAAAGAAATCTTTTTACGATTATACATTGTTTGATTTACAACAAATTGTTTTGATTCATATTGGACAGCACTAATATTGATCGTATCATTTACTCTTACTCTTATTCTAAAAAAACCATTAGAATTTGTTGTAGTTCCTTCTTTCAAAGAAATATTAACTACTGTAAGTTGAGATTTATCAATAGTATCATTAAGCACCTGTCCTTCTAATTGTATGGGATTCTGAGCATATGTTACAGAACTCAGCACAAAAAGACAATACACAAAACAATTTAATATTTTATTCATTCTTGACATTCTTTTTTAATACACCTTCATTTTCTTTTAAAGATAAGTACGTTTCAGATTTTGTAAGCATATAATCCAACAATTCCATGAGATTCTCTTTATCTACTCTACCTTCTTTCTTTTTTTCTTCAAAAACAAAATATACAAAATCTTCTATGAGATTCTCAGGAATATTAAGAGATTTCATATACAATGTGTCGGAAAACCTCCCTCTTGCTTTCTCTACTTTTATTTGAAAATTCATTACCTCTAGCTCTCTTTTATATTTTTTTGCTTGTCCATTAATTGCCATAATCAAAGCTCCTAGTGTACCACCTCCTCGTACACCTGTACTATATAACTTTCTTTCTTCTGGTGTAAAAGGGGCATGCGCATTAACTGGAAGTCCTAAATCTGCGGCAGTAATTTCTTTCTTAAGAGGCATATTTAAAATATCTCTACGTAAATCTCCAGTAAGATCTATATTACTTATCTCTACGATATCTAACACATTGATCTTTGGCACTAGATATAAAGATACTCCTTCACGATCATACATTTTTTGAGTCACTACAAATTGTTTAGATTCATACTGTACAGCACTTATAATTATAGTATCAGAAACACGAACTAAAATTTCAAAAGAACCAGATTCATTAGTAATTACGCCTTTTTTTAAAGATAAGTTTACGACAGTCAACGATGATTTTTCTATAGAATCGTTAAGTATTTGTCCTTTAAGAATTACATTCTGTTGTCCTATTAATATATAAGACGTAAATAGAAATATCAGTGACAAAAAAATTCTACTCCTCATCATTCTTTCTTCTTTTTAATTGACACTTCTTTTTCTCTTAATGCTAAGTATTTTATAGATTTTGAGTACAAATAATCTAAAAACAGAATCGGGTTATTCACATCAATTTCTTTTAATGCCTTATTATCATTTAATGCAAAAAAAATAAAATCTTCTAGTTGATCTTCTAGTATTTTTAAGTATGCTACTAAGATTGAATCTGGATAACGATTTAATGTTTGATGTATTTTTTCTTGATATTCTGATACAGCAACATGCTTTTTTAAACGTTTTGTTTTACCATTAATACTATTAATAAGTAATGGCAATGGAACAACAAAACCAGTAATACCAACCCCTCCTTTTCCATGAACTCCTGTAGTAGCAGTATACAATCTGCGTTCTTCCTTAGTTTTTCTTAAAAGATCTGGTAGTAAACCTTTCTCAGCAACAGCTTTAATAACTTCTAAATTTTCTTTTAATGCAGAGTTATTAGCAGCTTCTTCTAAATTTTTAGATAACATTCTGTTACTCAATTGAACCACATCTAACTCATTAATTTTTGGGACTAGATATAATGATACTTTCTTTTGATCATATATTTTTTGAGTAACTACAAATTGTTTAGAATCATACTGTAGTGCGCTAATATATATTGTATCAGAAATGCGAACAGGTATTTCAAAAACGCCTGCTTCATTAGTAATTGTTCCCTTTTTAAAAGATATATTCACTACATTTAATGAAACTTTTTCAATAGTATCATTAAGTACCTTTCCTTTTAAAACAATAGTTTCTTGAGAAAAAACTGTAATGCTCAACAGTAATAAAAAAAGTAATACTACTTTATACATAGGTTATTTAGTTATTTCAAAGAAACATTTTCGTATGCCATGAAAAACTTAATACGTCTATAAACTTTTGTTAATTAGAGATGATTATTTATTTTTAAAAAAATCAAAATATTTCATGCTTAAAAAACTTATTATTGCAAGTACTTCTACCATTCATGGAGGTAATTATTTAGAATACCTACTCTCTGAATTAGAAATACTTTTTAGCGACACTCAAGAAATTTTATTTATTCCTTATGCAAAACCTGGCGGTATTTCTTATAATGATTATACAGAAATTGTATCCAAAGCATTTCAAAAAATCAATAAGAAAATCATAGGAGTTCATACATATAACAACCCTATAGAGGCTGTAGAAAATGCAAAAGGTATATTTACAGGAGGAGGGAATACATTTGTTTTAGTCAATCAATTATATAAAACAAAAGTAATGCCCATTTTACGGGATAAAATATATCAAGGAATTCCATACTTAGGTACTAGTGCTGGAAGCAATATCTGCGGACTCACCATGCAAACTACAAATGATATGCCTATTACATACCCTCCTAGTTTTAAAACATTAGGTATTATTCCTTTCAATATCAATCCTCATTATTTAGATCCTATCGAAAATAGTACACACATGGGAGAAACTCGTGAGACAAGAATTAAAGAATTCCATGGGCACAACTCAATTCCTGTTATTGGTTTAAGAGAAGGTAGCTGGTTACACATCCAAGATCAAACAACAACACTTAAAGGGAAACCTTCAGCTCGTATTTTTGAGAAAGATAAAACGGCATATGAAATTGAAGAAGGCAGTCAAATAATATTCTAAGTAAAAAATCTCCGCTAAAAACGGAGGTTTTGATTTTCAGATTAGACCCAAAGAATCATAAGGCTCATTCATGATGTTCTTGATATTTTACGTAACGTTTAACCCGAATTATGCATTAGAACTTCGTAATGAAGTGCAAATGACAATAAATACTAGTGTTTTCTTGCTTTTAGCATAGCATCGCTATGGTTAAATACAGCGTAGTGATAGTCCTTGCAGTGGTTTTGTGATGGAATAGATTTTCTAATGCATAATTCGGGTTAAAAAATTTTAGGTGGTAAACCTAAAAAATGGCAGAGCTTTTAAAACATGACCATCGTCAAAGGCGGTGATTTTTTATAAGTAAATAAATTAAAATACTGAGGTAAAGCTATCTAACATCTTCCGTTTTAATTTTAATTTTTCCATTTCAACCTATTTTCTTTTATAACAAGGAAACGACTTATTAGCTTTGTTGAAAATTATATTTATCAATAACTGGATGAATATTTCAATACCTCAAATTAATGTTATGATTATGAAAATTCCACAAAGGAAAAACATATTACACTTTTCAGGAGCTATTCTTTCAGAAAGTAAACTATCTCGGGGTATTAAACCCTTTGGCGGCGCCAATAAAAAAAATCTTTGCTATAAGACAAAGACTTTTTTGAGCGGGAGACCGGGTTCGAACCGGCGACATTCAGCTTGGAAGGCTGACGCTCTACCAGCTGAGCTACTCCCGCTGGTTAAGCGGTGGCAAAAATATACATTTTTTTAAAATCAAAAAAATTTATTTTACCTCTCAATGTCTTTAATTTTCATTTACTTATATAAAAAAGTGTATTTTGTCGATAAAAAAGTGTATTTTGTCGATGTTTTTAAAAAAATAAAAACACAACAACTTATATTTCAAGCAATTAAATATATTTAAATAAACATTAATTACGGTGAACCCTTAAATCAACAACAAAGAATCCGTACTATGAATAAAAAAATTACATTATTTATGATATTACTTAGTACTCTAAGTAGTATCGCTCAGGTAAAAGTTGGAGATAATCCCAATACAATAGATAATAGTTCTCTTTTAGAACTAGAAAGCACTTCTAGAGTACTTGTCATTACAAGAGTAACAAATACGCAAATGAATACCATTGCTCCCCTAGCTGGAGCTATGGTGTATAACATTGATGAAGATTGTATTTTTCAATATAATGGGATCAATTGGACAAGCTTATGTGATATTGAGAACGCGCCAACACTTATAGACAATCTTGATGGCACCTATACATTTACAAATGTGCTAGGAGAAACAGTAATCATAGACACTAATGCAGCATCAAGTCCATACAATAATACCAGTTCAGGATTAGGAGCTACAAATGTTCAAGATGCCATAGACGAAATTATTGCCAACGACCTTGATACTGATCCAACAAACGAATTACAAACATTTACTATAAATGGACCAGAATTAACATTAAGTAATGGAGGTGGTACAATTCTGTTACCTACATCAGAAGGGCCACAAGGACCAGCAGGTGCAGACGGAACAAACGGTGTTGACGGAGCAGTTGGACCAGCAGGACCACAAGGACCAGCAGGCGCAGACGGAACAAACGGTGCTGACGGAGCAGTTGGACCAGCAGGGCCACAAGGGCCAGCAGGCGCAGACGGAACAAACGGTGTTGACGGAGCAGTTGGACCAGCAGGACCACAAGGGCCAGCAGGCGCAGACGGAACAAACGGTGCGGACGGAGCAGTTGGACCACAAGGACCACAAGGACCAGCAGGTGCGGACGGAACAAACGGTGCGGACGGAGCAGTTGGACCGCAAGGACCACAAGGACCAGCAGGTGCGGACGGAACAAACGGTACTGACGGACCAGCGGGACCACAAGGACCAGCAGGTGCAGACGGAGCAGTTGGACCACAAGGGCCGGCAGGTGCAGACGGAACAAACGGTGTTGACGGTGCGCAAGGACCACAAGGAGATGTCGGGCCCCAAGGACCTCAAGGCGATCAAGGAATTCAAGGAGAAATCGGGCCACAAGGACCT
>CAYYSK010000134.1:0-9184 GCA_964474345.1 uncultured Flavobacteriaceae bacterium | reverse complement strand
TTAATATTTTATCTACTGTATGTAATTTATCTCCTGGATTAATACGTTCTGGAGAATACCCAACAAAGAAATCTTCATTGAATTTTAAACCACTTATTTTTTCTAGTACTGGCACACACTCTTCTTCAGTTACACCAGGATATACTGTGCTTTCATATATAACAATATCTCCTTTTTTAAGAACACTTGCGACAGTCTCACTACTTTTATAAAGTGGCGTAAGTACAGGCCTATTATTCTTATCAATAGGTGTAGGTACAGTTACTACAAAATAATTGCAATTTTCTAAGTCTTTAATATTACTAGAACAATAAAGTCCTAATTGATCTGTATTACTCGTCTTTAATACAGATTGTAAATTTTCTTGAGATACTTCAAGTGTGCTATCAATGCCTTTATTAAGTTCCTCTACCCTATCATTTTTAATATCAAAACCTACCACATTATAGGAAGTTGCAAACAGACGAGCAAGTGGCAATCCCACATATCCTAATCCAATAACTCCTATTCTAATACCTTTCATATGTTCTTAGTCTTTGTCATTTATTTTAAATTTTCCCAATACCAAGCAACTGATGCTTCTATACCTTTTTTAAGATCATGGCTGGGATCATACCCTACTAATGATCTTGCTTTATCTATAGAGGCTAATGAATGAGGAATATCTCCTACTCGTTCAGGTCCATGTATTGTTTGTATTGATTTAATCTCATTATCATAATGAGATAATGTATTTCTTAATATCTGTATAAGTTCATTAAGCGTAGTTTGTTCTCCATATGCAACATTATAAACTGTATTTAATGCCTCTGTATTAGAGGTAAGCATTGATTTTACATTCATCTCGATAACATTATCAATATACGTGAAATCTCTAGAGAAAGATCCATCTCCATTTACTATAGGAGATTTATGATTCATTAATTGTTTAGTAAATTTAGGAATTACTGCTGCATACGCTCCATTTGGGTCTTGTTTACGTCCAAAAACATTAAAATAACGTAACCCTATTGTATCAAGCCCATATATCTTATGAAATATATCTGCATATAATTCATTCACATATTTTGTGATAGCGTATGGGGACAGAGGGTTTCCTATAATATCTTCTTGTTTTGGCAACATTTCAGAATCTCCATATGTCGACGAACTCGCTGCATAAATAAAACGTTTTACATTTTCATCTTTAGCAGCAGTAAGCATATTTAAGAATCCACTTATATTTACTTCATTTGTTGTAATAGGATCTTTTATAGATCTAGGAACAGAACCTAAAGCTGCTTGATGTAATACATACTCCATAGAAGTCACTGCTCTTTTACAATCTTCAAGATTACGTATATCGCCTTCAAAAAAAGTGAAATTAGGATGATCAATTAACGAACTGATATTCTTCTTATGTCCAGTAGCAAAATTATCAAGACAATGTATTATTGTCCCTCTATCTAGCAGATATTCACAAAGATTAGAACCTATAAAACCAGCACCTCCAGTCACAAGTACTTTTGCACCTTTTAATTTACTTATAGCTATGTCAGTCATATATGCATTATTCAAGCTGTGCAAATATAATACTTCTTAGAATGTACATAGCATTATATATCGTTCTGTATATTAACTAATTTTAAATTCTAATATTTGTCATTCAAAATAAGGTTTTACAAAAAAGTAAATCTAAAAACTATACACAAAATAGTACCTTTAACTTCAATTTTTAAACTTATGAAGTTTTTTCCTAGCATATGCATCTTAGTTATATTGTCAACAGTACAATGTCAACATAAAGATTATGGCAAATTAACGTATGTAACAACACTCCCTAGTGTCCTTCAAGAAAACTCTGGAATATCTATAGTTCTTAATAAAAGTGAATTATATACAATAAATGATTCAGGAGGAAGTAACCAAATTTTTACTATCGACTTAAAATCAGGAAAAATCATCCAAGATATTACTATCACTAACGCGACCAATATTGATTGGGAAGATTTAACAAGTAATGGAAAAGATCTATTTATAGGAGATTTTGGAAATAATGAAAACAATAGAAAAGACCAAACTATATATTGGGTAGAGGATATTTCTAATATTACAGACCCATCGTATACTACATATGCAAAATCAACCACATTTACCTTGGAAGATCAAAAACAATACCCTCCTAAAAAAAGTAATCATAATTTTGATATAGAATCTTTTATCATATATAACTCAAATTTTTATCTCTTTACACGTAATCGTAATCAAGAAAAACACTTTGACGGTACTACAAAATTATACAGGATTCCTCAGAAAGAAGGACATCAAACTGCTGTTCTAGTAGATAGTTTTATAAGTTGTTCTGACAGAGATGATTGTCAAATCACAAGTGCCACAATAGACCATGCAACAGGGAAAGTAGCCTTATTGAGTTATAACAAAGTATGGATTTTTGAAGATTATCAACAAGGAAATATCTTTACAGGGCATATTAGAAAAATTAAGCTTGATCATTTTTCTCAAAAAGAAAGTATTACTTTTAAAGATAGTAATACATTACTTATTTCTGAAGAAAGAACTTCAAAAAAAGACAGTCATGTATATTCATTACGCATTGACAATTAAATTAGAGCTTCAATGTTAGTATTTATTCAAATGGTCGACTTAAAAAACTATATATAATTTTATGAAAACATATCTTCTATTAACAGCCTTTATATTTTCTTCTTTTTTTGCAAAAGCGCAAATGACAAATGACAGATTAGAAGAAATTCTCACACAAGAAGTAGATAGTATAACTGGGTATAGTGGTAGGTGGCAAATGAAATTAAAAGATTTGCCCATGATTGTTCTTACAGATGCTACAAACGATCGCATGCGTATTATTGCACCTATCATTGAAACTTCAAGGCTTGATGAAGAATTATTATTAGATTGTTTAACTGCAAATTTTCATTCTGCACTAGATGTAAAATATGCTATCTCTGATGGGATCTTATGGTCGGTATTTATCCATCCATTAAGCCCTTTAAATAAAGAACAAGTACAAAGTGCGGTAGAGCAAGTATTTTTAGCTGCTGCTACTTTTGGAACAAGTTTTTCCAGTACACCTTTACTTTTTGGAGGTGGCAATGCTCAAGAACCTGCCCCTGCAAAAAAAGATTCCCTAATCTTTAAAAAGACTTGACATAAGCTAAAAAATGTTTACTTATTTAGGTACAAAACTATATTCAGGCACTTTACCAACGGTTCCTTTAAAAAAATCATGAATTAACGCTAAGTCCTCATCTATATTACCAGAAGGGTATAATGGTTTTGAAATACGATGTTCTTTCTTTCCAAAATCAAAAGCAACCATAATAATAGGCACTTTTGCTTCCATAGCTATATAATAAAAACCTGTTTTAAGAGACATCACTTTTTTACGAGTTCCTTCTGGAGCTAGTGTCAATCTGAATTCTTCTTTGCTTTCAAATATTCTTGCTATCGACTTTACTTTATCTTGCCCTGAAGTTCTATCTATAGGAGCTCCTCCCAAGGCTTTAAAAAAATAACCAAAAGGCCATTTAAATAATTCTTTTTTACCTATAAAACCTATTTTAACACTCAAAGCAGAACGTAATAAAACACCCATGTAAAAGTCATGCCAACTCGTATGTGGTACTGCTATAACTATACACTTTTTAATTTCTTCTTTAGAAAAATCTCCTATTGCTTTCCATCCAAGAACTTTCTCATAAATAAATTTAAACAATCTCATATTATTTATTTGAAAAAATTTGACGCGCTTTATCTAAATCTTCCGGAGTATCTATACCTATAGCTACATTATGAGAGCGAACCATTTTTATTTTTTTTCCGTATTCTAAAAAACGAATACATTCTATTTTTTCTGCTGCTTCGAGAGGGCGCATAACAAGATTAGAGAAATCAATAACTGCTTGTTTTCTAAAAGCATAAATCCCTTTGTGTTTATATACTGTCAACGCTACAGAGGTATCTCTTATATAAGGCAAAGGAGATCTTGAAAAATACAGAGCATAATCCATACTATCTACAATGACTTTGACATTATTAGGATTCTTAATTTCTTCGTCGGTATCTAAGGGAGTCATTACACTTGCTAAATCAATTTGTAATGCATCATCTCCATAAAAAACATCTAGTACTGGGGAAAGATCTTCTTTTGATGTAAATGGTTCATCTCCTTGCACATTTACAACAATATCACAATCTATCTCTGCTACAGCTTCAGCGATACGATCACTACCACACTCATGATCATCTCTAGTCATCATCACCTTTCCTCCTTCTGCTTGAACAGCATCATAAATAATAGTACTATCAGTAACGACATAGACATCATCAAATAATCCAGTAGCTACTGTACTTTCATACGTACGTACAATAACTGGTTTTCCTTCTAGATCTTTCATCATTTTACCTGGGAATCGAGAAGCCGCATAACGAGCGGGGATCATTGCTATAATTTTCAAAGGGTTTCTCATGGGGTTGTATACGCTTTCGCGAAAGCGTACTATTTAAAATTAAATACAGTAACAAAAATAAGTAATCCTATCTCCATATAACTCGAATTATGTATTAGAACTTCGTAGTTTTTTAACCCATTTCCATATACCCCCTATAATTAAAAGAACAATTACTATAGCAATAAAGGGAGACAATAAACTTGCAACAGAAATAGTTGTTGCTGCTCCTGTTTCTACAGTTGCGATAACTGGATTTGCGATACCGCCAGTTGTTGCTGTGGAAGTAAGTCGTGTTGCTCCTGTGGTTCCAGATATAGCTGCGGCCGCTCCTCCTCCCGCAATAATCGCAAGTGCCCAAGAAAAAACAGGATCTATATCTCCCATGGTAGCAACCATAAGTAATGTACCAGCTATTCCTGCTAATGGGACAGATACTGTATCTAATAAATTATCTATCCAAGGAATAAAATAAGCAAACACTTCAATGATTGCTGCAATTCCTAATAACCATAACGCAGTTGTACTACCCACCCAATTCCAATTATCATTTACTGGAAACCATCCAAAATAGGCTGAAAGACTTAGAATTAATAAAGGTATAAAGACTCTAAAACCAGCTGCAGCTGCAAGAGAAAACCCTAAAACAATACTTATAATAAGTTCTAAATTCATAATATAACTCCATATAATATGAGGTAATATACTCTTTTTTACATTAGTCTTCTATAAACATATCATTCTTAAAACCTATAAGATATAAGGTCGAAGTAGCTCGCGTTACTGCGGTATATAACCATCGTAAATAATCTCTATTCATCCCATCTGGCAGGTAAGGTTGTTCTATAAATATACGATTCCACTGTCCTCCTTGTGATTTATGACAGGTAATCGCATATGAGAACTTCACTTGTAATGCATTAAAAAATTTATTATTCTTAATTTTCAGGAAACGCTTATAGTTTGCTTTTTCATCTGCATAATCTTTCTGTACTTCCTGGTATAAACGATTGGAGTCTTCATAAGGTAATGAAGGGGTTTCCATAGCTAGTACATCAAGCATGATTACTGTATCAAAAGGAGCCATACTAGGATAATCAATCATTTGAACTTTGACCTCTGCAAATCGAAATCCATATAGTTCTTTTAACGCATATATTTCTAGTACCTTTACAATATCTCCATTGGCAATAAAACCAGCATCACTCTTAGCATCAACCCAAAAATAATTGTTTCGTACAACCATAAGGTGATCTCCTGCAGAGACTTCTTCTTCTTGAAAAAGAATACGTGTACGTATTTGTTGATTATATAAGTTTGCTCTTTTATTAGAGCGTACAATAATTACAGTTTCTTCATTACCTACCTCATCATACGATTCTTGTATAGCTTCCATAATATCATGACCATCAACTAGACGTATAATATCTGTAAATTCGTTCAAATCAAATTTGAAATCTTCATAAAACCCATCTGCTAGGTATTCCCTTATTGTAGTAGCGTTAGATAAGATTCCGCTAGATTCTGCTTGACGCATAACCTCATCAAGCTGTAATGTATCAATATCTTTATTATACTGTAACGATAATACGTTATTATCTAATGCTGGAGATACATCCAGTTTTACAGGTGGTAATTGCGCGTCATCTCCTATTAAAATAAGTTTACATTTATGTCCGCTATATACATATTGCATCATATCGTCTAGTAATGATCCGTTTTCAAATAATTTGGAATCACTAGCTCTATCAGAAATCATAGAAGCTTCATCAACTATAAAGACACAATTACGATGTTTATTAGGTTGTAATGTAAACGATACACCTCCGCCCTTATCTTTTTTAGGGAAATAAATTTTACGATGTATAGTAAATGCTTGTCTTTTACTATAATTACTAATTACCTTTGCAGCTCGTCCTGTAGGAGCCATCAAAACAGAAGATAATTGTGCTTTCCATAAATTTTTAACAAGTGTACCAATAATTGTTGTTTTTCCTGTTCCTGCATATCCTTTTAGCAAAAAAACGGCATTATAATTGCTGTCTAACAAGAAGTTTGAGAGCTTTTGTAATAGTATATCTTGCTTGACAGTAGGGGTATACGGAAAATCGGTTTGCAATAGTTTATAAAACGACGATGAATCTATGGACATAAGAGCATATTAATCGGGATTAAAGATAACGAAGGAAAATATCTTAATATGTTTTTACCAATAAAAAAAAATTGTAGATTTGCGAGTATAGGTTAATTAATAAAAAAATCTTCCACAGAATGAAAATTGTATTACAAATTGTACTTTGGGCAGTGATAGTCCTTTTATCATATTTACTTTTTAATGCCATCTATGGAGAAGTAAAATTTCACGAAGTAAAAGAGAAAAGATACAAATTGGCTATTGAGAATTTGAAAGATCTTCGTATTGCTGAATTAGCTCATAAAACTGTCACTGGAAAATATGAAGGAGATTTTGATAAACTCGTACGTTTTCTAGACACTGCAGAGTTTACATTAACACAACGTAGAGACTCAACTGTATTAGATGAAGAAGCTACAAAGTTATATAGTGTTGATACCTATAAAGAAATCACGATTATAGACACTTTAGGATTCAAATCTATTAAAGATTCTTTATTTGGAAATTCAGATAGATACAAGACAATGATCAATGTCCCTATTGAAGGTGCAAATGCTAAATATGAATTAAAAGCAGGCAGTATCAATAAAAGTAATATTGACTTCCCTGTATTTGAAATAAAAGTTCTAAAAGAGACACTTCTTTTTGATCAACCCAAAGATTATATAAATAAAGAAAAACAAGTAATATCTGTAGATGGAGTAGATGGAGATGCTCTTACTGTAGGATCAATGTTTCAGGTCAATACAAACGGAAACTGGCCGAAGAGTTACGGTGCAAATGACGAATAATAGTCAAGCACATACAATACAAAAGAAATTGTCCATCCAAGTATGCTTAGATGGACTTTCTTTTTTCACTCAAAATATTGCAACCTCAAAGATTATAAATTATAAATCAATCTCGTTTACTCAAAAAGTAGATCCGTCGTCACTTCTTAAAGAAGTCTCATCTATTTTTGATGATCATTCTGAACTACAAGAGTCCTTTAACAAAGTAGAAATCATATATAGTAATACGCTATTTACAATTGTACCCAAAGCAATTTTTGATCCAGAAAAACTTACGGATTATTTAAAATTTAATACAAAAATATTAGCAACAGATTTTATTGCATATGATGCTATAGATACTCAAGACATTGTAAGTATTTATATACCATACGCAAACATAAATAATTTCTTTTTTGACACTTTTGGTGCCTTTGATTATTATCATGGAATGTCTTTATTTATAAAAAATGTACTAGATAATGAAGTGTCTTATGATACTCCTAAAATGTTCATTCACATTCATAAAAATAGCTTTGATCTTGTAGTTACTCATAAAAAGAAATTGCTTCTTGCTAATTCATTTGAATTTTACGCAAAAGAAGACTTTATATATTATACACTATTCACATTAGAGCAATTAGAATTAAACCCTGATACGGTAACTGTAGAATTTACTGGTTATATTAAAAAGAATGATCCATTATACACGATTGCTTATACCTATATACGTAATATTACTATAAAAGAAGAGCAACATTCTTCTTCTATACCCAATATAGATTACATTTTAAGTACACTTGCATGACACGAATCATCTCTGGAAAATACAAAGGGCGTCGTATAACGGCTCCAAAAAAACTTCCTGTACGTCCTACGACTGATATGGCTAAAGAAGCTTTATTTAATATTATACGTAGTCAGTTTCATATTAGTTCGCTTAAAGTATTAGATCTCTTTGCGGGAACTGGGAATATTAGTTATGAATTTGCTTCTAGAGGCTCTCATCAGATTGTTTCTGTAGATGCAAATTATAACTGTGTTCGATTTATAAATAAAACTGCTGAAGAGTTTAAATTTGATACCATACAGACAATAAAAAGTGATGTATTTAAATATCTAGAACGTGCTTCAGGAACCTATGATATTGTTTTTGCAGATCCTCCTTATAACATTCCTATTGAAGAATTTGAAAAAATAACGACGCTTGTTTTTAAAAACAAATTACTAGATATAGATGGCACATTAATTATAGAACATAGCAAACATACCAAAATGGATCATGTCTCATATTATGTAGAGACACGACATTATGGAGGCAATGCATTTAGTTTTTTTGTATGGCCCGAAAGTAATGAAGAAGAGTAATATGATATGTATTATTCTATTTTCGCTTAAAGCATAAAAACAGAAACCAAGTCTATATCTATAATACAATAAAAAGGATGGTATTACTAAAAACACCATCCTTTTACCCAACTTACACCAAATAGATTTTGAAATAAACCTACATAATTTGAATTATAAGTGCTATAGAAGCTAATTATAAGGCTCGTTTTAATATTCCATTTGGTATTAATGCGATACTTCTAGTTTCTCTCTCTTCTTCTACTGTTTCTCTTTGTGTGTGATGTGGCATAATTCTTATTTTTAGTGAGATAACTATGGTGTAAAACTACAGTTAATACAAAAATTTACTATCAGGCAAATGCCCCTTTTTATAACGGTCTTAGACTTAAACCCGAATTATGCATTAGAGCTTCGTAATGAGGGTTGAACATATAATAAAATATGACATTTTATGAGTTTTAGCG
>CAYYSK010000133.1:827-9185 GCA_964474345.1 uncultured Flavobacteriaceae bacterium | reverse complement strand
GGGAAGTACAGATATGGGAGGTGAATTACCTACAGTACGAACATATATTAATGATTTTCTTAAAACAGCTTTAGATAATTTCTTACATAAGAATCCAGAGGTTACTGATGCTCTACAGCGAAAAATATTACAAGCAGAACGGGAACGCAAAGACCTTTCTGGTATACGTAAGTTAGCAAAAGAACGTGCAAAAAAAGCAAATTTACACAATAAGAAACTACGAGATTGCCGTATTCATCTTACTGATAGTAAGAAGGAACGAAATCTAGAAACTACGTTGTTTATTACAGAGGGAGATTCAGCGAGTGGATCGATTACAAAATCAAGAGATGTAAATACACAAGCAGTTTTCAGTTTAAAAGGAAAACCTCTAAATAGTTATGGACTTACCAAGAAAATTGTCTATGAAAATGAAGAGTTCAACCTCCTACAAGCAGCACTTAATATAGAAGAGTCTATTGAGGATTTGCGTTATAATAATATAGTAATTGCTACTGATGCCGATGTAGACGGGATGCATATTCGTTTATTATTGATCACTTTCTTTTTACAGTTTTTTCCAGAACTTATTAAAGAAGGTCATTTATACATTCTAGAAACCCCTTTATTTAGAGTTCGCAATAAAAAAGAAACGATTTATTGTTATAGTGAACAAGAACGTCAAAGTGCGATGGCTAAGTTGGGTTCAAAACCTGAAATCACACGATTTAAAGGGCTAGGAGAGATATCTCCAGATGAGTTTCAGTTCTTTATTGGAGAAGATATCCGTCTAGCACCAGTAATGCTTGATAAAGCTTTGATGATTGAAGAATTGCTTTCTTTTTATATGGGAAAGAATACACCAGACCGTCAGAAATTTATTATAGAAAACTTGAAAGTGGAGTTAGATAGAGTTGAGGAGAGTTAGCAAATAATACCAAGTAATTATGACTCTAGATGTTCTTCAAAATTTGCTTATTGCTATTACTGGAATTATTGTAGGATATATTACAAGTCTTTTTCTAGCAAAATATAATGCTAAGATGGCATTACAAAGAGAATTAAAAAATTCTATTGCTCAGAAAAAAGCAGAAATGTATATTGAATTATGGAAGTTGTGTGAGAATACTATTTCTAAAAAGAAAGAACAAGAAGAACGTTTAAAAGAATTGAAGACTTGGTATTCTAATGGAGGCGGACTTATGCTATCATTTAAAGCTGCAGATCATTTTTTTGGAGCATTGGAAGCTCTTAAAAAAGATTTTGATAAGAATAATGAGACATTAAAAATGCATTTTACATGGTTACGAACCGAAATGAAATATGAAGTTGGATCGTATACTAGAAAAGAAGCAGATACTTATTTACCCAATACAAAATAAACTAACGGACTTTATTGACCAATGAGTGAAGAAATAAACGAGCATAACGAAGAAGAGTTGAACGAGGATACGCAACCTCTGGAAACAGGTGAAGCTACAGGAGAAACGATTACTCGAGTTTCTGGGATGTTTCAAGATTGGTTTTTGGATTATGCATCTTATGTAATTTTAGAACGTGCAGTTCCTGCAATTGAAGATGGATTTAAACCTGTACAAAGACGTATTATGCATGCCCTTAAGGAACTTGATGATGGGCGATATAATAAAGTAGCAAATGTAGTAGGTCATACCATGCAATATCACCCACACGGAGATGCAAGTATTGGAGATGCTATGGTAGGGATAGGTCAGAAAGATTTATTGATTGACACCCAAGGAAACTGGGGGAATATTCTTACAGGAGATCGAGCAGCAGCTTCCAGGTATATAGAAGCAAGACTTTCTAAATTTGCATTAGATGTTGTTTACAATCCAAAAATTACCGATTGGCAGGCATCCTATGATGGCCGTAAAAAAGAACCTATTAACTTACCAGTGATGTTCCCATTATTACTTGCACAAGGAGCAGAAGGGATCGCAGTAGGTTTAAGCACCAAAGTATTACCACATAATTTTATAGAGCTTATAGATGCATCTATAAAACATCTTAAAGAAAAACGTTTCACAATACTTCCCGATTTTACAACAGCAGGTATTGCTGATTTTACAAATTATAATGATGGCCTTCGTGGAGGAAAAGTACGTGTAAGAGCACGTATGTCTCAACAAGATAAGAATACGCTTGTCATTACTGAAGTCCCTTTTGGACAGACTACGGGGTCATTAATTGACTCTATATTAAAAGCCAATGATAAAGGGAAAATCAAGATTAAAAAAATAGAAGACAATACCTCAGCAAATGTTGAAATTCTTGTACACCTTCCTTCTGGAATATCTCCAGATAAAACAATAGACGCTTTATACGCATTTACAAATTGTGAGACCTCTATTTCCCCATTAGGATGTGTAATAGAAGATAACAGTCCGTTATTTGTTGGTGTGACAGAAATGTTGAAACGAAGTACTGATCGTACAAAAGGGCTACTGCGTCAAGAATTAGAAATACAGCGTAATGAATTTGAAAATCAATGGCATTATGCTTCTTTAGAACGTATATTCATCGAAAATAGAATCTACCGAGATATTGAAGAAGAGGAAACTTGGGAAGGTGTTATTAAAGCAATTGATAAAGGATTAAAACCTCATATTGGACATTTAAAACGCCCTGTAACCGAAGAAGATATCACACGCCTTACAGAAATACGAATTAAACGTATTTCTAAATTTGACATTGATAAAGCACAGCAAAAGATTGATGCACTTGAAGAACAAATAGCTCAAGTAAATCATAACCTTGCACATCTTACAGAGTATGCAATAGACTATTTTACCCGTTTAAAGAAAGATTATGGTAAGGGTAAAGAACGTAAAACCGAAATTCGCGTTTTTGATGATATTCAAGCAACCAAGGTAGTTTTACGCAATACAAAACTCTATGTAAATAGAGCAGAAGGCTTTATAGGAACTTCTCTTAAACGGGATGAGTATGTGACAGATTGCTCTGATATAGATGATATCATTGTTTTTACCAAAGAAGGAAAGATGATGGTAACCAAAGTAGGAACCAAAACATTCATAGGAAAAGATATTATTCATGTTGCTGTCTTTAAGAAAAAAGATAAACGTACTACTTATAACATGATATATAAAGATGGTACTGGAGGAGCTACGTATGTAAAGCGTTTTAATGTAACTTCTATTACACGTGATAGAGAATATGATCTTACAAATGGTAAAAAAGGATCAGTCATGTATTACTTTACTGCAAATCCAAATGGAGAAGCAGAGTTATTAACTGTCTACCTAAGAGCTGTTGCAAGTGTTAAAAAACTTCGTTTAGAAGTTGACTTAGCAGATATTTTAATTAAAGGACGTGCATCTAGAGGAAATATTGTTACAAAACACTCTGTAAAATCTGTAGAGCTTAAAGAAAAAGGACTTTCTACTTTAAAACCCCGTAAAATATGGTTTGATGAAACGGTACAACGCCTTAATGTAGATGAAAGAGGGGAGTTAATGGGAGAGTTTAGATCTGAGGATAGATTGCTTATTATTAATCAACACGGAAATGCACGTACGATTATTCCAGATGTAACAGCACATTTTGATAGCGATATGATTGTTCTTGAAAAATGGGAACCTACAAAACCAATTACTGCTATTTATTGGGATGGTGATAAGGAACGGTATTATGGAAAACGCTTTTTAATAGAAAGCCCTGAAAAGACAGAAACTTTTATCTCAGATCATGCCAATAGCCAATTAGAACTAGTATCTACAGACCATCGACCTGTGGCAGAACTTGTATTTTATAAAGAACGTGGAAAAGATCAGAAAGAGAATGAATCGGTGAGTATGGAAGATTTTATTGCCATAAAAGGAATTAATGCATTAGGAAATCAATTATACCCTCAAAAATTAAAACAGCTTAACTGGTTAGAATCGCTTCCTTATGAAGCCCCTATAGTAATACCTAAAGAAGAGATGGAAGTAATAGATGAAGAAACTGTACCTGCATCAGATAATAACAGTAATAGAGCCCCTTCATCAAAAACAAAAACATCAACTCAGCAACAAGATGGAAATATTGGTGATGAAACATTGGATGATGATGATGAAGGACAGATTGCACTTTTCTAACCTTTAAAAAGAAAGGCATGATCTATTTTACAACTTCACCCGTTTTATGCAATCGTTGTAGTTGCTGATAGCTGTTAAAATTTAAGAAGATGTCAGTGTTTTAGAGTATATTTAAATAAAAATAAAGATATTCTTTGCGTTGTTCACATATCTAAAAAGTATTCATTTTGTGTGTTGCTATTTATTTTTTCACTTTTCGCGAAAGCGCAAAATTGTGCCACACTAACAAGTCCAAGTCCATTACCAGTAGAAGATCAACTTACTTGGACAGACGAGGGAGTTTCAGGAGGATATACACTTTTCATTACAGATTCTGATGGTGTTACTTCAGAAATTCAAAGAACGCCATCACAAACGTTTTATAGGCCTTCTATGGGGTGGCCAGAAAATGAGACATACACAATAGTTATAGGGCTCAGAGAAGATCCTGCAGATCCTGATCCTACTACTTTATGTAATGTACAAACGTTTACAACAGGAATTATAACAACACTTCCAGGATGTAACATGGTTACGAGTCCGCTGGATGGTACTATTGATGTTTCTTTAACTCCACTTATTACATGGAGCTACGCACCAAGAGCAACAGAATATATTCTTAATTTAGGAACTACTTTAGGAGGAAATGATATTATAGCAAATGAGTTAATTACTAATGGTGGACTTTCTTTTCAAATTACAATACCACTTGCAGAAGGCACCTTATATTATGTGAGTATAACACCTCGCAATGAGATAGGAGAAGCTATGGGATGTAACAATGATAGTACGTTTACTACATTGATTAATGCATCTGAAGTGCCAGCATGTACAATGCTTAATTCTCCAGCCAATGGAGAAGATAATGTAGCTATTACTCCATTACTTACTTGGCTACCTGTTGCAAATGCAGATGGATACAGACTTACCATTGGAAGTAGTCCAACCACATCTGATATTGTAAATGATATTGATTTTGGAAATGTAACCTCAACCTTTGTAGTTGATTTTGATGAAGGAATAAAGTATTATGTAACGATCACTCCCTATAATACTGCAGGAGACGCTATAGGCTGTATACAGACGTGTTTTACAACTACTTTAGGATGTGGACCTTACTTCGACCCAATAACAGGAGAAACCGTTGATTTAAATCCTCAAATTATTTTAGAAGATAATTATGACTTTTGTAGTAATGATGATCCATTACAATTGAATTATGCGGGAATAGGAGAACTATTTTCTTGGATTCAAATTGTAAATGGAACTGAGTTAGAAATTTCTTCGACTAGAAATGTAACGATTACCGATAGTGGGACGTATAGACTTGATGTTACTAGTGAAGTACCTATCGAAGAAGGAATTATTACTTGCGATAGCTCACATACCTTTACTGTATCTGTATCAGAAACTCCTGTAATAGAAAATCTAAATCCAACCCTTCAAAACTTAAATGTAAGTATCAATGTAGAGGTACGTGGGATAGGAGATTATGAATATTCAATTGTTTCTGTTGATGGCCCTTACCAAGGTAGTCCGATATTTACTAATATAGGCATTTCTGATATAGAAGTGTTTGTTCGTGATAGAAATGGTTGTGGTATTGATAGCGAGCGTCTCAAAATTGATATTGATTTAGGATTTCCTAAATACTTTACACCCAATGGAGATGGGGTTAATGATTACTGGCAAGTACGAGGCGCTGTAGTACAAGGAGAAACAATTACACGTATCGAAGTCTATGATCGTTATGGGAAACGCATTACAAGCTTTAGTCCTCGTGGTATAGGTTGGGATGGTACGTTTAATGGAAGACGTCTTTTAGACGCTGGATTTTGGTATAAAGCCTTTACATTAAGTAATCGTATCTTGGTAGGACATTTTGCGTTGCGACGATAAAATAATTTAGTGGAATAAGATACAAAACCCTGAACGATTGTCATATGCCTTTTCTTTTTAGATGGTGACCTCTTGTCTCATTACCTTCCTGCAATACAACTTCTGAATGTAAGAACTGTGCAGCTTCTGCTGAATCTTTTACTTTGGAAGCGCTACGTTTTATCATTTCTGATTCAAACTTGGTTAATACACTTTGCCTCACTCCAACTTCTTTCCATTGTGATAAGGGTCTACATCCTTTTGAAATACCTCGTGCTAGAGCTAGTGCATCCAATAAGGCTTGATTTGCTCCTTGCCCTTTGAATGGACTCATGGGATGAGCCGCATCTCCAATCAGAGTCACGTGTTTTCCTTTTTCTAATAATCCTACATCAAGTAATTCTCGATCATATACTGGATAGCCAGAAATTTGAGTTTCTAGTGTTGCTACTAAAATCTGTGGAATGGGGTCATGCCATTGAGTTCTACGACAGGCTTCTTTTTTAAGTGCTTGAGCTCCTTTATCACTCAATGCTTTCGCTTTTTTTTCTGACATTGGAAAACTAAGTTGCCACATTACTGAGTCTGATGCATACGGCATCATATAAATTCGTTCATTACCATTAACGGTTTGAAATACTGTTGCAGCGTCTAGTAAAGGACTATCAAGATTTTTGAGAGATTCCAAAGGACAAATGCCTAATATAACTATACAATCTAGGTAACGTAAAGGAGTGATATTTTCTCCAATTAACAATCTCCGTACCGTACTACGAATACCATCAGCCCCCACCACAAGATCAACCTTGGTACTCTTCACTTCCCCATTTACTTTAAAGCTTAGATCAACACCTTCACGCTCAGATTCCTTAAAATCTATTAACTGATGTCCCCACTGAACCACTTTATGTCCACCAAGTTGCTCAAGCAGAGCTAAACGCAAAGATTGTCTGGCGATATGTATATTTGTACGTTTGGAAGACGTTTTCATATCAGACTGCATCCATTTTCTGATTCCCCATTCCCCAATTACTTTTCCTTCAGTAGTATGAACGACATGTCTTGTTGAAATTACTCCTTCTTCTAATGAGAAAATGCCAAACCCTCTAATCGCTTTACTAGCTTGTTGTAAAGTAAGTCCATACCCTTGTGATCTAGCATCAAAGCTGTTATCGCGTTCATAGAGAGTAAAAGGGATGCCACGGTGCAAACAGGCTACAGCTAATGCGACTCCTCCTATACCGCCACCGATAATAGCAACGTGTGGGAAATTTTCTGTATCTGCTATAGGAGGGGTAGTAGCCTGAATTAACCCAGATCCTTTACAATTCAGGCATGAGTATACCTGACCTTTAGGACGTGTTGGAACTGTCTTTTCATCCTTTGTTTTTTCATATTTTTTGAGTGCTATCTGATAGTCAAGCCTCACTTTTTTGCTAAGTCTACGTCTTTTTTTACCGACTCCATGGCATTCTTGACAAATAACCCAATTCGTTTTTTTGTTTTTAATCTTTTTCAACACCTTTTTTATTTAGTCTGGCCTTGATGCTTCTTTATAAGAAAATATATAGTCAAAGCAATTACTGTTGGAATTATTAATAAAGTATTGATTATGAATTTTATGATGATACAATTATAAAGAAATTGCAATTGTTATAAAAATAAGAATTAAAAGTGTGATTGTTAACTAAACAATTTCTCAAACCATATTTAGAATATTCTATAAAAAAAAAGCCCGATTTCTATTTAGAAATCGAGCTTTGCTCTAAGCGGAGAAAGAGGTATTTGAACCTAATTAGCTTTATTTTGAATAAACCCTTATAAATAAAGGTAATGTTGATAAAACTATCAATAACTTATAGTTAATTTATATCCTAAAATTGCATTAAATAGTACCTTTACTGTCAACGATTCTGTCAACTGTAATATTTACTATGCGAAATACATTCAACCTCAAAGAACCTAATAAAGACGGGGAAACTTTAATATTATTTTCAGCTTATTTTAAAAATGAAGGGCGCAAATTTGTGTATTCTACTGGAGAAACTGTCAACTCGAAAGATTGGGATTTTGAAAACAGACAACCAAAAAACCTTAATGGACGTACTGAAAAAGCAAAGAGGCAACGAGGTATTAAAAGACAGTTAGACCGTTATAGTACTTTCTTTTCTGATCTAATACAACAATATAAGCTTTCCAATAGAGAGATTATTATTACTGATATTAAAGATGACTTCGATAAAGAGTTTAAGCGTACTAAAGCTATAGCAAGTAAATTTTTTGAAGTATATGATTTATTCTTAACAGAAAAGAAAAATGACTACACAGAAGGCGCAAATTCTGAAACTACTATTAAGCGGTATGAGTATAATAAAAAACTATTAGAAGGTTTCGAAGTGTT
>CAYYSK010000133.1:0-817 GCA_964474345.1 uncultured Flavobacteriaceae bacterium | reverse complement strand
TTCAGAAAAAAGAAAGTCCACTTTAATCAAATCAATAAAGCTTTTTATAGTTCTTTTATAGAGTATTGTGTTAAAGAAAAAAGACATTCAGCTAATACACTACGTCGTAATGTAGGATTATTTAAGACGTTTCTTTATTGGGCTTTAGAAAATGGATATACGTATAAAACGGATTTTCAAAAATTTAAATCTCCTAAAGCACAACAAACCGATGAGGTTGCATTAACACAAGATCAGGTATTAGAAGTTTTTCATTTTGATTTAAGTAAAACTCCTCGTCTGGAGAAAGTAAGAGATTTATTTGTATTTGGATGCTTCACGGGTATGCGAATCAGTAATTATGCTAAAGTGCAAGAAAAAGATATTCAGGGTGATTTTATTAAAGTAAGAGATCAAAAGAATACAGATAAGACATTAGAGATACCTTTGAATGATTATTCAAAATTCATTCTTAAAAAATATGATTATGAGTTACCTAAAATATCAAATCAAAAATTCAATGATTATATAAAAGAAGTATTTATGCTTATTGGATATGATGAGAGTGTGAAGAAAACAATTAAGATTGGAAAAGACCTCATCGATGAAATAAACCCATTATACGAGCGCATATCATCACATACTGCCAGAAGAAGCTTTATTACTATTATGAAAAATAAAAAGATCCCTGACAAAGTAATTATGAGTTTTACAGGACATAAAAGCTTAGAGGTTTTTAATAAATATTATAAACCAAATAATGATGATAAAAAGGACTTTATGCAAACCGTTTGGAAGATGAATAAACCTCAACTAAAAAAGGTTCAATGAAGAAAAG
>CAYYSK010000132.1:0-9256 GCA_964474345.1 uncultured Flavobacteriaceae bacterium | reverse complement strand
GAATTAAGTACAGGGCTTCAAGTAAGTGGTGTATTTACTCGTATGATTCAAAATGAAGATAATGAAGTTATTTACTTTGAAACTGAAGGCGCTACAGCTCTAGCTTATAGAGAAAAAGAACTTATTGGCCACGGCACGGCTAGACATCTTAATGGATTTAGATCTCCTTTGGGTAAATTAAAAGGGATTAATCTCTCTATAGAAAATATGGGGCCTAGAGATTTGCAGGCATATAACTTTTACGATGGTAAACCTATTTCTTTTGAATTTGAAAGTGGCATTACTGTAGATGGTCTTAACGTTACTGGAATGCGTAATCTCAATGGAAAGCTCATGCTAATTCAGTTTACAAATTGTACTGTACGTTATAAGGATGAAATTTTGTTTTCTCCAGAGATGGGAGATTTTGATATGGCCTTAGGACAAGAAATCTTATCTGCTTTTGCTGGAGCTGCCGATTACTTATCTTTTAAGTTAGAAGAACATGTAGTAAGTACCACAACTATTAAATCTGACCTCTCAGAGAAAGAACAACAACTATTAGTTTTATATAAAGAAGTACGTGATATACGAGAAAGTGCTACACTTTCTACAGATCGTTTATCTACTATTTTTAAGGAATTACAAGATCAACACTCTAATGACTGGTTGCTCTCATTAGAAATTTACGAATTAGTCTTTGATCAGGAAAACGCTTTCGCGAAAGCAGTATTAGAACATCTAAATACACGTAAAGACACGCGTTCTGAAATAGCTCATTTAATTAAAAATGGAATTGATTTACTCAACTCTTAATCTAAGAATGTTTCGAAATCATTGATATTGTTAATTGGTCTATTATCATATACTAATGACCAATTTAAAGAATTGGTTAGAATATAAATTTTATGAAGTTCTGTAATTAATCTATTTTCTGCATTGGTATATAAACTTGATGCTTCTATCTTTTCTTTGAGTGTATTTGTAACTCTAGATTTAATGACATTGTAATCTTCTGCTTCAAAAGGGTTCAATAAATCTTGTTGAATATCGTAGTATTCTAGATTTGGATTAATCGTTAACTCTGGCTCTGGAATGTTTGTAATATAAACAGTCTGAGTTGTTTCATCTATACGTGTCTCTACTTTACTTAGATCATAAGATATAGTCGCTTTAGCATTTGCAACAACCAATGCTTTCTTGGTAGCTGTAAGAATATCCAAATAGAATTCTTTAGAATCTTCATAGGTAAATACTTCTGCATACTCACCTTCTGTCACCACAAGCTTCCCCACGTTTTTAAGGGTCTTCTCAATAAGCGCAGAATGTTCTTCTACCTTTTGATGATTATCATCTTTAAATTCACAGTACCGAAAACTCAATAAAATAAGAATAAGCACTATGGCTCCAAATAGTATATTACGCATATTAACGATTTATTTATATCATTTGCAGTTTGAAATGATATTAACATTACGAATCTACTATATTTTTCAATTATATAATCTTACTCAAATGTAATATGAGGGTATTTCTGCTGGAGAGAAGTTTTACGCATTCTAAGTTTTTCAAGAAATTGAAGATGTTGTTTGCTCTTGGTATTAAAAGGTCGATGCGCAAGACCTCGTTGAATTTCCTCTACTTCTTTTGAAGTTGTTTTTGCTTTCGCGAAAGCGTATACCTCCAGAAACTTTTCCCAAATATAATGTACTGCTTGCTCACTTGGATGTAGCATATCTGTAGCATAAAATCGATAATCACGTAATTCATCCATCATCAACTCATATGCAGGAAAATACTGTGCTTGTTTACCATCTACGACTTGATGTACCGCCGAAATCAAATGCGCTTTACTTCTCGTATTTTCTACAAAACCATCTTTAAGATGTCGTACGGGAGAAACTGTAAAAATAATCTCAGTTTTCGAGTTTATTTTTTTAATAATCATACACTGACGTGTAAGACTCGCCATGATTTCTTCTACAGGCAACAATCCTTTTATAAATTCTTTCTGAGGTACTTTATGGCAGTTTGCTACCGCAATTCCAGTCTCTTTATGTTGATATACCCATGCAGTACCAAGTGTAATAAAAATATGTGAAGCTTTTGCAATAGCTTTTGTAAGTTGCTCATGAGCATCTTTAAGTTTATCTTCTAATGCACCCTTAGAAGAACTATTGAAACGACTATGCGCAATAAATGACTTCCAAGTCTCCTCCAATTCAAATACAGTTCCTTCTCCACTATGAGTTCCATTATAAACATCTTGTAGCACTCGCTCGATAGCCAAAGGGTGAAAAAGAATTCCATATGGATTCACAGTAGTTTGAAACTTATGGTAACGTAGTTTATCTCCTATATTTTCGGCAAAGCAAGATCCCAATAACAAGATTTTATCTTCATACCCAAATTGTTTTGAAGCATCTTGTAATGGAATGTTGGTTTGTAATTTCATTTTATTGAGATTTCTTTTCTTAAGTTATAAATTCCCCAGATTGCAAGTAGTAGTTCTAGCAGTAAACCAACTATATATTGTGTAGAAACTCCATCAAAAATAGTACTCATGATTCTACCAAAAGCTAATCCTCCCATAAAAATCACATTACTTAATGTTGCGCTTTTCCAATAATACGGTTTTATAATTCCTACAATCCAATATAAAGCAAAGCCAAAGTAAAGCCCCATCATAGCTCTAAATATGTTTTTTAATTCCAAATTTTCGACTTGAAATTCGAAAAACAAAGGCAATACTTTATTTGGATTAAAACCGTAGATGAGTCCTATTACAATTACAATAATTGTAGATACACCTAAATGTAGTTTTTTAAATATAGTTCGCACTTAATTAATTATATGTTTCTTCTACTTAGATTCTTCAAATCTATGGTTAGAATATAAATTAATACGTCTTTTACTCTTTTAAAAACACCTACCTTTTAGAAGAAAATACAAGAATTTGATTTAATTCTTAGTTTAAAAAATCTTTAGCAGCCTCTAATGCTTTATCTATCCCAGCTGGATTCTTCCCTCCTGCGGTTGCAAAGAAAGGCTGTCCTCCCCCGCCTCCTTGGATATGTTTTCCTAGTTCGCGTACTACTTGACCTGCATTCAACTCTTTACTTTCTACTAGCTCTTTAGAGATATAACAACTCAATAATGCTTTTCCATTTTGTTCGGTTCCAAAAAGAAGGAAAATATCATTTTTATTTTGCCCTAGTTTAAAAGCAAGATCTTTGATAGCTCCTGCATCAAGGTCTACTTTCTTTGCTAAAAATTGCATTCCATTGATTTCTTCAAACTCTTTTTCAAGATCACCACTTAAGTTTTGAGTTTTTTCTTTAATAAGTGCTTCTACTTGTTTTTTAAGTGCTGCATTTTCATCTAGTAAACTAGTAATAGCTTTTACTGGATCTTGTGCATTCTTAAGCGTTGCTTTTACATTGTTATAGGCTTCGGTTTCTGATGTAAAGTATTCTTTAGCCGCATCATTAGTGATTGCTTCTATACGACGTATTCCTGATGCTACAGCACCTTCTGAGGTAATTTTAAAATGCCAAATATCACCTGTACTTTGCACATGCGTTCCTCCACAAAGTTCCATAGATTTCCCAAAACGAATCGCACGTACATCATCTCCATACTTTTCTCCAAATAATGCTATAGCACCTTCTTTAATCGCTTGATCATAAGCAATACCACGTTGTTCTTCCAATGGTAAACTTTCACGAATACGAGCATTCACAAAGTTCTCTACTGCTTTGAGTTCTTCAACTGTTACTTTTGAGAAATGTGAAAAGTCAAAACGAAGATTACGACTATGTACCATACTTCCTTTTTGCTCAACATGTGTTCCTAACACCTTACGTAAACCTTGATGTAACAAATGTGTTGCTGTATGATTTGCAGAGGTACGAAAACGTTGCTTCTCATCTACTACTGCCTTAAATATTCCTTCCGTAGATCTTGGAAGGTTTTTTGCTAAATGGATAATCAGGTTATTTTCTTTCTTAGTGTCTATAATATAAACAACTTCGCCATTTGGCACCTCTAAATATCCTTTATCACCTACTTGCCCTCCTCCTTCTGGATAAAAAGGAGTTACGTTAAATACCAATTGATATAGCTCCCCATCCTTTTTACTTTCTGTTTTACGATATCGTGTAATTTTCACAGAAGCTTCTAAGGTATCATATCCTATAAACTCTTCTTCCGAATCATCTATTAAAACTATCCAATCTCCTGTCTCTACTTTAGAAGCATTTCTAGAACGATCTTTTTGTTTCTGAAGTTCGACTTGAAATCCTTCTTCGTCTAAAAACAATCCTTTTTCACTTAATATAAGTGCCGTTAAATCTTTAGGAAAACCATACGTATCATATAACTCAAAAGCCTTTTCTCCTGAAATAGTATCTCCTTTAGTATTTGTAATCACAGTATCTAGCAGGATCAATCCTTGATCTAATGTTCTAAGGAAAGATTGTTCTTCTTCTCTAATTACATTAACAATAAGGTTTTTTTCTCGTTTTAATTCCGGGAATGCATCTCCCATTTGTTTCACTAGTGTATTCACTAGTTTGTAAATAAACGGTTCTTTTGTATTTAAAAATGTAAATCCATAACGTATTGCTCTACGTAAAATACGACGTATTACATATCCTGCTCCTGTATTACTAGGCAATTGCCCATCTGCAATAGAAAATGCAACGGCTCTTAAATGATCTGCTACGACACGAACGGCAATATCAGTTTCTTCTTTATGTCCGCATTTAAAAGACGTAATGGTTTCTATCTCTCTCATTAGAGGTGTAAAGACATCCGTATCATAATTAGACTGTACGCCTTGTAATACCATACAAAGTCGTTCAAAGCCCATTCCCGTATCTACGTGTTGTGCTGGTAATTTTTCTAGAGATCCGTCAGCCATGCGGTTAAACTGCATAAATACAAGATTCCATATTTCTATGACTAGAGGATGGTCTTGATTTACCAAAGTTTTTCCATCTACTTTAGCTTTTTCCTCTTCAGAACGTATATCTACATGAATCTCGCTACAAGGTCCGCAAGGTCCTTGTGCGCCCATCTCCCAGAAGTTATCTTTTTTATTTCCATTCAGAATACGATCTTCTGAGATATGATTTTTCCATAAATCATATGCATCTTGATCAAGTGCTAATCCATCACCTTTATCTCCCTCAAAAACTGTCACATAAAGATTCTCTTTATCAATCTCAAAAACTTCAGTTAATAATTCCCAAGCCCAATCAATCGCTTCTTTTTTAAAGTAATCTCCAAAACTCCAGTTCCCTAACATCTCAAACATGGTATGATGATAGGTGTCTTTTCCTACTTCTTCTAAGTCATTATGCTTTCCAGATACACGTAAGCATTTTTGAGTATCTGTAAGGCGTGTATTCTTAGGAGTACCATTGCCCAAAAAATATTCTTTAAAAGGAACCATACCAGCATTTGTAAACATCAATGTAGGGTCATCTTTTAGAACCATAGGCGCAGAAGGTACTATGTCGTGTTTTTTTGATTCAAAAAACGCTAGGAATTTAGCACGTATTTCTTGAGATTTCATAGAAGTAATCGTATCGAATAATTATTTTTATCTTTGATCGTTTTGATAAATGAGGTACGCTTTCGCGAAAGCGTAAAAACCATCTATAACATCTGGCAAAAATACACATTTTAACTTATGTCTAAGGTAAAATATTACTATGATAGTGATACGCTTTCTTATCGAAAAGTAGAGCGTAAAAAAGGGCGTACTATAGGATTTTTTCTGTTATTTTTTACAGCAGCAACTCTTATGGGGCTTATTATATTAATTACTATATTTAATTCTGGAATAGATACTCCTAAAGAACGTAGACTAGAACGTGAGAATGCAAATCTTGCTTTACAGCTTTCTGTATTAGAATCTAAAATGGATCTTGCCAGTAAAGTTTTAGAGAACGTACAGGATCGCGACAATGAGATTTATAGAATTTTACTAGATGCTAATCCTATTCCTGACGAAGTACGCAAAGCCGGTTTTGGAGGTGTAAATCGATATGAAAATTTAAAAGGGTATGACAACTCGACTATGATTATTGAGAGTCATAAGCGTATGGATCAAATCACAAAACAATTAGATATTCAATCTAAATCACTTGATGAGATTGCGCGACTTTCTGCCGATAAAGAAAAATTATTGGCAGCTATTCCTGCTATACAACCTGTAAGTAATGAAGACTTAACTCGTATGGCATCTGGTTTTGGATATCGTACAGATCCTTTTACAAAAGCTCGCAAATTTCATAAAGGAATGGATTTTACAGCTCCGAGAGGAACGCCCGTATATGCTACTGGGGATGGCACAGTTTCTCGTGCTGACGCAACGGCTTCTGGGTATGGAAAACACATCCGAGTCACTCATGGATATGGATATGAAAGTTTATATGCACATTTAAATGCATACAATGTACGTAAAGGACAAAAAGTAAAGCGTGGTGATCTTATTGGGTTTGTAGGAAGTACAGGCCGTTCTGAAGCACCTCACTTGCATTATGAGATCTTTAAGGACAAAGAGCGTATCAACCCTATCCATTTTTATTATGGAAAGCTTTCGCCTATAGAGTTTGATGAATTACTCAAACAATCTCTACAAGAGAATCAATCTTTAGATTAGGAATATGCATGTAAATCTTCCAGAAAAGTTATATTATGGTATTGGAGAAGTCTCTAAAGCTTTTGGTGTCAATGCATCTCTTATACGCTTCTGGGAAAAAGAATTTGATGTATTACAGCCTAAAAAAAATGCAAAAGGCAATCGCAAATTCACGCCGCAAGACATTAAAAATCTTGAATTGATTTATCATCTCGTTAAAGAACGTGGTTTCACATTAGAAGGCGCCAAAATCCATCTTAAAGAAGGTAGAAAGGAAATACTTAGTAATTTTGATATTATCAGAAAACTAGAACATGTAAAAGCTCAGTTAATAGCACTTAAAAAGAATCTTTAGATTTTTCTATTTCTACGAGACACTTTGTTGTTTTTGGAGAAATCACTTTATTCAATCCTAAATACATTAAAGACAAACTTGCAATAAATGATGATATATTAGGCACTACATCTTTATGCATAACTCCCATATAGAGAGAAGCCATCATTCCTAATATTCCTATTGTCACTAATACATATTTAGTTATTCTCATCATCGATTATTTTATACACTTTATAGGTTACTATATATCTTATTTTGTTACATAACTTAAAATAAGAAGATTTTCTTACATTGCAATATGTCTAAAATTCACTCAGACATATTGTAACAAAAACCAACAAACACAAACTAACCAGATATGAAGAAAGGATTAATCATTATAGGGATATTAGTTATTATAGGATTACTAATAGGATCATCATATAATAGTCTTGTAGATTTGGATGAGGATGTAAATGCCAAATGGAGTAATGTAGAAAGCTCATACCAACGTAGAGCAGATCTAATACCTAATATTGTAAATACAGCACAAGCATATGCAAAGTTTGAGAAAGAAACGTTTGTAGAAGTAACAAATGCTCGTTCTAAAGCTAGCTCTATTACGATAGATCCTTCCAATATAACACCAGAGCAGCTAAAACAATTCCAACAAGCACAACAAGGGCTTACATCTTCATTATCTAGATTATTAGCTACTTTTGAACGGTATCCTAATTTGAAAGCAAACGAAAATTTCAACGAACTCATCAATGAATTAGAACGCACGGAAAATCGCATTGATGTGGACAGAAAAAGATTTATAGAAAGTTCAAAAGGTCTAAATGCTGCTATCAGGAAATTCCCTAAAAATATTACAGCCAGTATTTTTGGATTTGAGAAACGTGCTTATTTTGAAGCTGACGAAGGTGCAGATAAAGCACCCGTCGTCCCTAATTCCATCTAAATAATGGCCTCTACTGTAGAAGATTTTCTTACGCAAACAGAAGAACAAGAAATTATTGAAGCAATCCGTATTGCCGAAAGCACTACTTCTGGTGAGATACGTGTACATCTAGAACGACATACTGATCTAGATACGTTTACACGTGCTAAAGAAATCTTCCATATCCTTAAAATGGATACTACCAAAGAAGAAAATGGCGTCCTCATTTATATTGCTGTAGATGATCATACGTTTGCCATATGTGGCGATCGAGGTATTAATAAGAAAGTTCCTGCTAATTTCTGGGAGACTACAAAAGATATCATGAGTACTCATTTTATAGAAGGGCGTTTTAAAGAAGGAATTATTGAAGGCATTCAATATGCAGGCGAACGACTTAGTGCTTATTTCCCATGGCGACATGGAGATATCAATGAGCTTCCAGATGAGATCACCACGAGTTAATGATAAACATATTTACTACATATAATAAAACCTATATACGCTTTCGCGAAAGCATATATCTACTTATTATACTTCTTTTTTTAGGCAATGGTATTGTTTATGGGCAATTTGATATTCCACCAAAACCTACTTCAAAGACTAAACAAACTGCTGTATATGATGATATAGGACTATTAAACTCTTATCAACAAAAATCATTAGAACAAAAGTTGATACGTTATAACGATACTACGTCAACACAAATAGTAGTTGCTATTATTGCAACCTCAAATGGAGAAGATCTTTCCTTACTAGGTGCTCAATGGGGGCAAAAATGGGGCATTGGACAAGCTGACGAAGATAATGGAATTCTTATTTTATTAGCCAAAGATGATCGTAAAGTAGACATCAACACAGGGTATGGTATAGAATCTATTATCTCCGATCGTGATGCCGAACGTATTATCAATAGAACAATGATTCCTGCCTTTAAAAAAGGAGATTTTTACGGCGGTCTTGATGCAGCTACTAATGAAATGATTGCTCGCCTTGAAGGGAATTTTACGGGCACTCGCAAAAGCAATAAAGGGTTTCCTGTAGGGCCTATTATCATCTTTGTTTTCTTCATTATCATACTTATTATCTTAAGTCGTAACAATCATCGTGGCGGTGGTCGTAATGGCAGGCGTCAAAAAACTGGCTCCTTACTTGATGTCATTATTCTCAGTAATATGGGACGTGGTGGTTTTGGTGGCGGAGGTGGAAGTTTTGGAGGCGGAGGCTTTGGAGGAGGCGGAGGCTTTGGAGGAGGCGGAGGCTTCGGCGGCGGCGCTTCTGGAGGATGGTAATTTAAAGTGCGAGATTAGAAATACGAACTACGAAGTTTAAGTCTCTAACAATACAAGCCGAAAGTGGTGGTGGT
>CAYYSK010000131.1:0-9257 GCA_964474345.1 uncultured Flavobacteriaceae bacterium | reverse complement strand
CAAATGAGACATATAAAAATGCTCAGGGCGAAAAAGTGACCGATACTCAGTGGCATTCTGTAGTGGCATGGAACAAGACCGCTGACATTATCGAACAATATGTCACTAAAGGAAAAGAAATCGCTATTGAGGGTAAATTAACGTCTCGTAGCTATGAGGATAAGGAAGGTGTTAAACGATATGTTACTGAAGTAATTTGTAATGAATTGTTGTTATTAGGTAGTAAAAGTACTATTATGTAGAGTTCAAGAAGAGACATTTACAGAAATGTCTCTTCTTATTTTAAAATATAATTAATCCTCATCATCGTTCTCCAACACTTCCAAAAACAATGCTCCCAGATTAATAAGAGCATCTATAAGTAAGAATGTATTCTTTTCTTTCAGAAGTTCTGAATTTACATTTTTTGAAACACAAAAATCTATGAATAAAGGTTTAAATTCAAGAGGAATGTGTACTGTTTCTATTAAGAATGCATCATTAATAATAGCATTTCCTTTAAAAAGATTTATATATTCTTCTAATTTTATAGGGACAAAAGGAATGGGTTTAGGTTTCTCTTTTTTAATGAGTTTCCAAAGTCGTTTCCCAATGTTTACAAAATTTAAGTTGTTATTAGGATTAGAATTAAATTCGTATTGTTCTGGATATAATTCTTGATGCGTTTTTATTTGTTTATTAAAACTAGCTTGTAACTCTTTCTCTTCAAATTCAAATTCAGCTTCTTTTTTTACAATAACTTCATCGAGCTGGTTTATTTTTCGAGTAAGCTCAACTACAAAATTCTCATAATCAATTTCTTCTTCTAAAAGAATGATTTTCTCCTCGTGTGTGAAGACATAAAAAGAAATAGAATCTCTCGCTATTCCATCTATTTTAAAACGTCCTTCTTCATCAGAAATAGTAGTTATTTTAGTTCTTAGGTTTTTAACCAGAACCTCTGTTACAATTGCTTTATCATCATATACAGTTCCTGTAATACTTTGAGCAACTATACCTTGAGATATAAAAAATAAGAAAAAAGATATATATACTCTATGCAATTATAGTATTGAATTGGTTAGGATAATAAATATAAAGAATCTCTTTAGGCTAAAACTTGAAGGAAAGGTTAAAACATGATAAGGTTTTCTTAAACAGGTATTTATTTTATTTCGGATAAATTTGTCCGAAATAAAATAAATATGTATTTTTGCCTCAAACATTATAATAATGTATGTTTTCTAAAACGTGTACATACGGTATCAAAGCAACGCTATTCATTGCTCAAAAATCACAGCTTAATGAGCGAGTGAGTTTAAAAGAGATTGCTGCTGCAATTGATTCTCCAGTTGCTTTTACTGCAAAAATATTACAAGTTCTCGCAAGAGAAAATATTATTAACTCTATAAAAGGCCCCAAAGGAGGTTTTGAAATAGATAGTGCACAATTACCTAAAACAACTATAAAGCAAGTTGTAAAAGCTATAGATGGTGATTCCCTTTTTAAGGGCTGTGCATTAGATCTCAATGAATGTAATGAGAACGAACCTTGCCCTATGCACAATAGTTTTGTAAGTATTAGAGATCAATTAAATGAGACATTAGCATCGTCAAATTTACTAGATGTAGCTGTTAGTCTTAATTTAGGGCTTACGGTATTAAAATAAAAAAATTATAATAATAAAGGATAAAAAGGTCTTAATATCTTATATAAATGAATGATATCAAAAATATAAAAGACATCCAACTGATGGTAAACACTTTTTACACTTCTGTGCGAGAAGATACCATTTTAGGTCCCATTTTTAATGACGTGATTAAAGATAATTGGGATATACATTTAGATACTATGTATCGATTTTGGCAAACAATTCTTTTGCACGAGTTTGCTTATAAAGGGAGTCCCTTTAGTCCACATCGCAAACTCCCAATAGAAGAACATCATTTTGACAGATGGCTCTATCATTTTAACACTTCTATGGATCAAAATTTTTCTGGAAAAATTGCCGATGAAGCAAAATGGCGTGCCTCAAAAATGGCTCAAATGTTTTTACACAAATTAAGCAATAACAACATATAAAAAAACAGTTATGAAAATTGCATCACTTACTAAAAATCTTGTTTACAGTGACAAAAAACCATCTATACAGGTACTATTAGAAACCTCCACTTCAAAAGAAATACGCATTGTATTTAAAAAAGGACAACACATGAAAGAACACAAAACCCCTTTTCCTATTGTAGTACACGTCTTTAAAGGATCTATAGATTTTGGTGTCAATGATACAAAACACACACTTAAAGCAGGAAGTCTTATTGCGCTTGAAGGTCACATCCCTCATGACCTTACTGCCAAAGAAGATAGTATTGTACGATTATCTCTTAATCTAAAAGATAGTATAACACGTGTTCAAGAAATCGCTAATTCATAAAAATCTAAGTACGCTTTTGCAAAAGTGTATACATACACATCTTAAAATAAAATAATTATGGAATTATATAAAAACTTAGTAAAAGAATACACCTCAGGATTGTTTGGATATGCAACTATAGGAATCATAGGACAAAGCTGTATAGGTTCTGCTGCGGTGATGCTTATCTTTATGAATAATGATATTTCAAGAGGTATACAAATGATAGAGCTCTTTCTAGTGACCATCTTTTGTATGGGATTTAATGGGGCTGTTTTGTCACAACAAAAAGGAAAAATTCAATTTAATATTCTTGTGATAAGTGTGCTTACTAGTATTCTATTTATTATCATGAATATGTCGTAACAAATGTCCAAAACTATAATTATTTAGTTTAAAAAATCTTATAAAGCATATATACATATAGTGCAATAGGTATTATTGAAAATAGTGAGAATAAGTTATCGTATTTGTTAGACATATCTTGACCCGATATGTCTCCGGTAAAAGCAATATAAAATGCTTTTACTATAGTCGATCCTATAAGAGAATTTACAGGCAGTATATTTCCAAAAAAAATAAAAACACCAAAGCCAGAGGTTAATGAAATAATGTTTTCTGTGGAAGTAGGGCTTGATAAGAATCGAAAACGTTCTCCTTGAATTAATTCCGTTATAATCTCAAATAAAGGTATTACTCTATTTATACAAAAAGTTTGTACCACCAAGAGTAATAGAAAAAAACATACAGATACTAAATAATAAGTCAACTTTTTTCTAATACTATTTTTCATTCGAACTCGTTTTGCTATCTCAGTTATCCCTAAAAAAGCAATTAAAACCAATCCGATCATAACAGCTACACTTGTAAAAAAAGAAGGTATAGAAGCATTATTATAATATACATATATACCCATCCCTAAGAACAAACACGATAAAGGACCTACAACACATACTATAGCTTGTTTAAAACTAGAAAGGTTAAGAAAATAGTGAGGTAAAATAGTGAAATTGCCATCTATAGATTCATCTGTCATTCCAGACATTTTAAGATATCCACCCAGAGGAAACCATCCCATTCCATAAATAGTATCTCCTATTTTGATTTTAAACAATGCAAATTTTATATCATACCAAACAAAAAATTTCTCCACTCTAACCCTATACGCTCTTGCAAAAATATATATCGCTACATTGTATATAAATATATACCCAGTAATAACTACAAGTAAGATTAATATATTAGTTCCCATAGATTCATAAATGTAACCAATTACAGCTTTCTATCGTATAGTAAAATATAAGTAGTCTTTTATCTCTAAAAGGAAATTAGTCTAAATACTAACAAATCCCTAAAAAAATAGCCATTTGCCTTCTGGATACTTATATTTATATCTTCATAAATATAATCATGAATAAAAACTATAAAGCTACCGTAAATCAGGAATTTGAGTTTGATATTTCACATGAGGTACTCTCACAACTAGATGCGGTAAAAACAACCGACACAAAATATCATATTCTATACCAAAATACTTCGTTTACTGGAGAAATTACTACTTCAAATTTCTCAAAAAAAACATACCAAGTACACGTAAATAATAATACGTATGATGTTGTCATAGCTGACGCAATTGATTTACTTATTAAAGATATGGGTTTCTCTGTAGGAGCATCTAAACAATTAAATGAACTTACGGCTCCTATGCCTGGACTCATCTTAGACGTTCAAGTAAGTGCTGGACAAGAAGTAAAAGAAGGAGATACACTCGTTATTTTGAGTGCCATGAAAATGGAAAACAGTTTTGTATCTCATATGGACGGTACCATAAAAGCAGTACACGTTTCTAAGGACGATGCTGTAGATAAAGGACAACTTCTTGTAGAATTTGAAGAACAAAATTAATCTGATACAACATATGGAGATTAAAAAAATATTAGTAGCAAACCGTGGAGAAATCGCTATTAGAGTAATGTCTACGGCAAAAAAAATGGGAATAAAAACCGTCGCAATTTACTCTACTGTAGATCGTAATGCACCTCACGTACGATATGCAGATGAAGCTGTATGTGTAGGAGAAGCCCCTTCCAATCAATCGTATTTATTAGGAGATAAAATCATAGCCTTTGCCAAAGAATTACATGTTGATGCAATTCATCCAGGGTATGGATTTTTAAGTGAAAATGCCGCTTTCGCGAAAGCGGTTACAGAAAACAATATAATCTTTATAGGGCCAGAACCTAAAGCCATCGAAGTTATGGGAAGTAAGCTTGCAGCCAAAGAAGCTGTAAAAGCATATGATATTCCTATGGTTCCTGGAATAGATGAAGCTATTACAGATGTTGATAAAGCAAAAACTATTGCCAATGATATAGGGTTTCCTATTCTTATCAAAGCCTCAGCGGGTGGTGGTGGAAAAGGAATGCGTGTCGTAAATGAAGAAAGCGAACTAGCATCACAAATGAAGCTTGCTATTAGTGAAGCAACTGCTGCTTTTGGAGATGGATCTGTATTTATAGAAAAGTATGTATCTTCTCCTAGACACATCGAGATTCAAGTAATGGCAGATAATCATGGTACTGTTGTGCATCTTTTTGAAAGAGAATGTAGTATCCAACGTCGTCATCAAAAAGTAGTAGAAGAAGCTCCTTCTGCTGTGCTTACTCCTGAATTAAGAGAAATCATGGGTAATGCTGCAGTTCAAGTAGCTAAGGCCTGTGATTATCGTGGAGCAGGAACTGTAGAGTTTTTACTCGATGACCAACATAATTTCTATTTCTTAGAGATGAATACTCGATTACAAGTAGAACACCCTGTGACAGAGTTAATCACTGGAGTTGACCTTGTAGAACTGCAAATACGTGTAGCTCGAGGAGAAGTATTACCAATTACTCAAGAAAGCTTATCCATAAAAGGACATGCTTTAGAATTGCGTGTATATGCAGAAGACCCATTAAATGATTTCCTTCCAAGTGTAGGTAACTTGTCTACCTATACACTTCCTGAAGGAGAAGGCATTCGTGTAGACAATGGTTTTGAACAAGGAATGGACATTCCTATCTATTATGATCCTATGCTATCAAAGCTTATTGTGTATGGAAACACACGTGAAGAAGCCATAGAATTATTATCAACAGCAATAGATGATTATAAAATTGAGGGTGCTCAAACTACCTTATCTTTTGGGAAATTCGTATGTGGACATGAAGCTTTCCGTTCTGGAAATTTTGACACGCATTTTGTTAAAAAATACTACTCTCCTGAAGCATTAAAAAAACAATATGAAGAAGAAGCTAGAATTGCAGCTTTAATTGCTGTAAAGCAACATCTACAAGAACAACGCATCTTACGCATACCAACGACATAAATTATGGATTCAAAAATAAAAGTGCTCAACGAAAAAATTGAACTCGCTCACCTAGGCGGTGGAGAAAAGCGTATTGAGAGACAACACCAAAAGAAAAAATTAACCGCAAGAGAACGTGTACATTACTTCCTAGACAATGGTTCTTTTGAAGAAATTGGAATTCTAGTAACGCACCGTACTACTGATTTTGGTATGGAAAAAGAAATATATTATGGAGATGGTGTGATTACAGGATTTGGTACTGTAAACGGGCGATTAATTTATCTCTTTGCACAAGATTTTACGGTTTTTGGGGGTGCACTCTCTGAAACACACGCAGAAAAAATATGTAAAATCATGGATCTCGCTATGAAAGTAGGCGCTCCATTAATAGGGCTTAATGATTCAGGAGGAGCACGTATACAAGAAGGAGTGCGCTCTCTAGGTGGTTATGCAGATATCTTCTACAGAAATGTACAGGCATCTGGTGTAATTCCTCAAATTTCAGCAATTATGGGACCTTGTGCTGGAGGAGCTGTATATTCTCCAGCTATGACAGATTTTACGATGATGGTAGAAGATACCAGCTATATGTTTGTCACAGGACCTAATGTGGTAAAAACGGTAACTAATGAAGAAGTAACTTCAGAAGAATTGGGAGGTGCTAGTACACATTCGGCAAAATCAGGAGTAGCTCATATCACTTCTACAAATGATGCGCAATGTCTTGAGGATCTTAAATCATTATTGAGTTATTTACCTCAAAACAATACAGAAGCTCCAAAAAATCTTCCGTATATATTACAAGATGAGGTACGCGAACAACTCGCTACTATTATTCCAGATAGTGTCAACAAACCTTATGATATGCATGAAGTCATCTCTGGAATTATAGATGACGATTCATTTTATGAAATCCATAAAGATTATGCAGAAAATATCATCGTAGGTTTTGCACGATTAGGCGGTCGTAGTATTGGCATTGTAGCAAATCAACCTATGTTTTTGGCTGGAGTACTAGATGTAAATAGCTCTAAAAAAGCAGCTCGCTTTACACGTTTTTGTGATTGTTTTAATATTCCATTATTAGTACTTGTAGATGTTCCTGGTTTCTTACCAGGTACTGATCAAGAGTGGAATGGGATTATTACTCACGGAGCAAAATTATTATATGCCCTTAGTGAAGCAACAGTACCAAGAGTTACTGTCATTACTCGAAAAGCATATGGAGGCGCTTACGATGTAATGAATTCTAAACACATTGGAGCCGATTTGAACTATGCATGGCCAAGTGCAGAAATTGCTGTAATGGGAGCCAAAGGTGCTAGTGAGATTATCTTCAGAAAAGAAATCAAAGCAGCAAATGATCCTGCTGAAAAATTACTCGAAAAAGAAAATGAGTATGCAGAAAAGTTTGCAAATCCATATCGTGCCGCGCAACGCGGATTTATAGATGAAGTTATTCTTCCTGAACAGACAAGACGTAAATTGATAAAAGCATTTCATATGCTTGAAAACAAAAAAACCAAACTCCCTACAAAGAAACACGGCAATATTCCATTATAAATCCAATCCACCAATCTTAAAATTACACAAATTTGAAAATTAAAAACGACGAACTCATCATCGACGGAATAGACAAGATCATCTTACGCCAACTCATGAAAGATGCCCGTAAACCTATTCTTGAAATTGCTCGCAAAGTGGGTATTTCTGGTGCTGCCATTCATCAACGATTACGTAAATTAGAAAAATCGGGTTTACTGGCAGGGTCAAAATTTATTATTGACCCTAAAGTATTGGGATATCGCACCATGGCTTTTATAGGGGTCTATCTTGATAGAGCTGCAAACAATGCAAGAGCTGTACGACAATTAGAAGATATTCCCGAAGTAATAGAATGTCATTATACAACTGGAAATTGGTCTATCCTTATCAAGATTTTATGTAAGAATAATGAAGACCTTATGAACTTACTTAATAAGAAAATACAAGCTATTGATGGAGTTTCTAGAACAGAAACATTTATCTCATTAGATCAACAAATTGATAGACAGATTAAGATATAACACATTCATATTTTCCTAATAACAATAACCAATATTCAAAAAATCCTTGGCAGTATTATAATTCTAGTCACATTATTTTGCTGTTGGTATTATGGGTACATGATTTTTGATCATTTCTATTATGGAAACCAACATATTTATTGCTTTAGACCACCAATTTATATATCAATTTTTAATACAGTTTTAGGAGGTCTAGGAATTCTAATAGGTATAAAAACCTATCAAAATCGAATAAAACTACAAACTACTTTTAGTATTATAATTAGTTTTCTTATTCTAGGATTTACAGCAGGCAACTACGGATCTCTTTTATTTTGATATTTTATGCTTTCGCTAAGCATATAAAAATAAAACCCACGAATAACATTTCGTGGGTTTTTCTTTTCGCGAAAGCGAAAATATAAGTCTGCGAGAGTCTCGCCTAGTATCTGTAATACTCAGGTTTAAATGGACCTTCTACAGTTACACCAATATACTCAGCTTGATCTGGACGAAGTGTTTCTAATTCTACTCCAAGACGTGCAAGGTGTAATGCAGCTACCTTCTCATCTAGGTGCTTAGGAAGCATATATACTTCATTTTTGTATTTGTCACTGTGGTTCCAAAGTTCGATTTGTGCTAGGGTTTGGTTTGTAAATGAGTTACTCATTACAAAACTAGGATGTCCTGTTGCACAACCTAAGTTTACAAGACGACCTTCTGCAAGAACAATGATATCTTTTCCGTCGATTGTATACTTATCTACTTGTGGTTTGATCTCATCTTTTGTAGCTCCATGAGTTCCATTTAACCAAGCCATATCAATCTCATTATCAAAGTGACCAATATTACATACGATCACTTTATCACGCATTGCTTCAAAATGACGTGCTTGGATAATGTCTTTATTTCCTGTAGTTGTAATCACAACATCTGCATTGCCAACTACTGTTTCTAGTTTCTTAACTTCAAAACCGTCCATTGCTGCTTGTAAAGCACAAATAGGATCAATCTCTGTAACTGTTACAATAGAACCTGCTCCTTTAAAAGAAGCTGCTGTTCCTTTTCCTACATCTCCATACCCACAAACTACAACACGCTTTCCTGCAAGCATCGTATCTGTAGCACGACGTATGGCATCTACAGCACTCTCGCGACATCCGTATTTGTTATCAAACTTCGATTTTGTAACAGAATCGTTTACGTTAATCGCAGGCATAGGAAGTGTTCCGTTTTTCATACGTTCGTATAAACGGTGAACCCCTGTTGTTGTTTCTTCAGAAAGTCCTTTGATATCTCCTACTAATTCTGGGTAACGATCCAAAACCATATTTGTTAAATCCCCTCCATCATCAAGAATCATATTTAATGGTTTACGATCTTCTCCAAAGAAAAGTGTTTGCTCAATACACCAATCAAATTCTTCTTCATTCATTCCTTTCCAAGCATATACTGGAATTCCAGCATCTGC
>CAYYSK010000130.1:0-9357 GCA_964474345.1 uncultured Flavobacteriaceae bacterium | reverse complement strand
ACCCATTGTTTCAAGGTTTGAAAGTCTTCTTCGGTTTCTCCCGGATATCCTACAATCAAGGTAGTACGTATGGTCATGCTGGGTACGCTTTCGCGAAAGCGGTCTAACAATGTATTAGTCTTTGCCATGGTCGTACCTCGTCTCATTGACTTTAAAATAGCATCAGAGATATGTTGTAATGGAATATCAATATAGTTACACACTTTAGGTTCACGATTCATCACCTCAAGCACTTCCATCGGAAATCCTGTAGGAAATGCATAATGCAACCGAATCCACTCTATTCCTTCTACCTTTACAAGTGCTTCTAATAATTCAGCAAGGTTACGCTTTTTATATAAATCTAATCCGTAATACGTAAGATCTTGTGCAATAAGAATTAATTCTGAAACACCATTTGCTGCAAGCTTCTCAGCTTCTGTCACTAAATGTTCTATAGGTTTTGATTTATGTTTTCCTCGCATTAATGGAATTGCACAAAACGAACATGGACGATCACATCCTTCAGCTATTTTAAGGTACGCATAGTTTTTAGGTGTCGTTGTAATGCGTTCTCCTATAAGTTCATGTTTATAATCTGCTCCCAAGGCTTTTAACAGCCCTGGTAATTCAGTAGTTCCAAAATATTGATCTACATCTGGAATTTCTTTTTGCAAGTCAGGTTTATATCTCTCTGACAAACATCCTGTCACAAACACTTTATCAACATCTCCTACTTCTTTCTGCTTCACATACTCAAGAATCGTATTTATTGATTCTTCTTTAGCATTATCAATAAAGCCACAGGTATTAATCACCACAATATTCCCTTCTTCTTCATGAGCCACTTCTTTGCCATTGGCTTTGAGTTGTCCCATCAATACTTCACTATCATACACGTTCTTAGAACATCCAAGAGTGACTACATTTATCTTATTCTTTTTGAGGCTTTTCGTTCTCATACCTATGTTTTATTCGGGGTGCAAAGATACACCCTAAACTGTGAGGAGCGAAATTAGATGTATGAATAAAATTCTTTTAAAATACGCTTTCGCGAAAGTATACACTTAAAATTCTCAAAAAAGCACATTACTTATAATATAATTGTACTCAATCATAAAAGAATCACATTAGATTTAGCCCAACATAAATCGTCTGTTAATATCAAAATACTTTTAAAATACTCAGCCTCATACCTATTCCCTCCTAATGCTCTATATTTGATATCTTCGTTTTTTAAATCCTTTTTTAGTTTTGTTAATTTTTCTTTTGCATACATACCTTCTTCATTGATCCATTCATCTATCGTTAAAAGAATTCCATTTTTCTCTAATATACTTTCTTCTCCCTTTGGGTTTATGAATAATTCAAGAAGTACATCATAGATATCTTCATTATTTATTTTTATCTGATTTTCTTGATGATCTTGTATAGTAAAAGAAACATATATACTGTTCTTGTCCTCTTGCCAAATTTTGATACTACTAAAATCCTTTCTAAGGATTATCGTATTCTTCTCATAGTTGATTGTATGATTATATCGCTCTGACAACAACCTTACAGATCGTTTTATTTCTAAATTCATGATTATGAAAATCAATAAAAGACTTTACTCTTCATACCCTTCAGGTAATTTACGTTCTTTTGAGATTTGTTCGTATCCATATCCCAACTCCAAAAGATTTGTTTCTGTAAATGGTTTTCCAATAAATGTCAATCCTTCTGGTTCTCCAGATGTATTATATCCCATAGGAACCGTCAGTGCAGGGTACTTTGCCATGGCAGCATATGCTGCATGAAAATTATTAATAGACAAGAACGCATCAAGTTGATGTTCATCCAAAAATGTATCAAAGTACGTTCTAGAAATTTCTTCTAAATTGTTTTTGATTTTCTCTAACTCCTCATCAGTTGTTGTATCTGCAAGAATTCCCTCAAATAATTGTTGCCCATAAGGGATGTGTACAACTGTATCTTTCTTATTAAAAACAACAGCATCTTCTATATTCTTTATAGTCACAGAAGGTCCTGCATGTTTTTTGATATAATCAGGAAGATCTTTTTTCATATCTATATTTAATACCGTTAGAAATCCAGGGAGTCCAACTTGTGCAGGTTCTATTTCTACTACAATTCCTCCGTTAGCTTTTATTTTTTCAATTGCATTTGCATAAAGTGTATCTGCCAAAAATCCTTTAACTACTCCAAATCGTTTTTCTTTTACAGTTCCCTTAGTAATCATTTCAGGATCAAATAGCGATACTGTAACCGACTTAGAGTCGGCGAGATCTTTTCCCGTTAAAGCATTAAAAAGAATTGCGTTATCAATACTATTTTTAGTCATAGGGCCTGGAGTATCTAAAGTACTTGAAATAGGGACAATTCCTGTTCTACTTAATGCTCCAATAGTAGGTTTTAAGCCAACAACAGAGTTTTGACTAGACGGTGATAGAATAGATCCAGCGGTCTCTGTCCCTATAGCGGCTACTGCATAGTTAGCAGCTACAGACACACCGCTTCCCGAGCTTGATCCTCCAGATTCAAATTGTAATCTTCCATATGGATTGATCGTTTGCCCTCCTACAGCGCTATATCCTACAGGGCATCCTGTACATAAGAAATAAGCCCACTCACTCAAGTTTGCTTTTCCTAGAATAATAGCATTTTCTGATTCTAATCGTTGTGTAATAAAAGCATCTCCTGTACTATTATCTTGTAATGCTATAGCACCTGCTGTAGTTTTCATTCCAGAAGTGCCAATATTATCTTTTAAGAGAATAGGCATTCCAAAAACAGAGTAGTTGCTAATACTATTCTTATCCTTGTTATCCAATTCTCTAGCTTTTGACACAGCACCTGGGTTTAAAGAAATAACACCATTAAGTGCACGGTCATTATCACTTTCAATACTCGCAATACGATAGAGGTAAAACAATGTAAGGTCCTCATATGTAAAAGTTCCTTCTTTTATACTTTGTTGTAACGTTGGAATGTCTTTTTCTAAAATTTGAGGCAATAATTCTTTATATCTATCTAGAGAAAATGTACTTAATTCTCCTGTTACAGGTTTCCAGATATCATTTTTATCTAGCACTTTAGAATTCACCAATTTAAGATGCATTCTGGTATTTTGTAATTCTTGGGTTCCTGCAAGGTCTGACGTCTCGTCATAGGGTTGCCATATGATAGGGTCATTTTTTACAATGGACGTTTCTTTTTGTTCTTGTTTACAAGAGAAAAGACTTAATGTAAATATTAAGAACAGAAGGGTATAGTTTTTCATAGCTAGTGATATTTTTCTTTTTGCTTTCAAGGTATAAAAAAAGGGCTTTACGTAAAACCGCAAAGCCCTTTTTATTAGGAGAAATTCTTTTACTTAAAAAAAGAGTCTACAAATTCTATTTTATTAAAGACTTGTAAATCTTCTATACCTTCTCCTACTCCTATATATTTTACAGGAATTTGAAATTGATCAGATATACCAATAACAACGCCTCCCTTGGCTGTACCATCTAGTTTTGTTACTGCTAATGAAGATACTTCAGTAGCTGCTGTAAATTGTTTTGCTTGTTCAAAAGCATTTTGCCCTGTAGAACCATCTAAGACTAGCAACACATCATGAGGAGCATCTCCTACTACTTTTTGCATCACTCGTTTTACTTTTGTAAGTTCATTCATCAGGTTTACTTTATTGTGTAAACGTCCAGCTGTATCTATGATAATAACATCTGCTCCTTGGTTTACGCCACTTTCTAAAGCATCAAAAGCTACAGAGGCAGGGTCACTACCCATTTGTTGTTTTATAATAGAAACATCTACTCTATCTGCCCAGACTTGTAATTGATCTATAGCAGCTGCTCTAAAAGTATCTCCAGCTCCTAACACTACTTTTTTTCCTTGTTTCTTAAATTGATAAGCTAATTTACCTATTGTTGTTGTCTTCCCTACTCCATTAACACCTACCACCATAATAACATGAGGTTTTGTACCTTCAGGAATTTCAAATTCTGTAGCGTTACCTGTATTAGTTTCACTCAATAAACCTGCGATTTCTTCACGTAAGATTTTATTAAGTTCATCAGTTCCTAAATATTTATCTTTAGCGACACGAGCCTCAATACGATCGATTACTTTTAAGGTTGTTTTTACTCCTACATCACTAGTCACCAACACTTCTTCTAGATTATCTAAAACATCATCATCTACCTTAGATTTTCCTGCGACAGCCTTACTCATTTTTTCAAAGAAGCTTGTCTTTGATTTTTCAAGGCCTTTATCTAGGGTTTCTTTTTTCTCTTTTGAGAATATTTTTTTGAAAAAACTCATGTTTCTTTTTTAGTTGAAATATCACAGTTGTAATGTCAAAAATAATGCCTTTTCCTGAAAATGCAATTATGTCAGGTGTGTATGCTTTAGCGAAAGCATACTTATTTTTTAAAAACAGTTCTTTTGACTTATAAAAATAAAACCCGCTATACATGTATAGCGGGTTTTATATATCAAAAAATTGAATTAAGCCTCTTCTGACTCTTCTTCTTTTTTCTCTTCTTTTAAAGCTTTTTTCTGTACTGTATCAAACATTACAGGCGTTGCAATAAATAGTGATGAATATGTTCCCACAATCACCCCTACTATCAATGCAAACATTAACCCTCTAATAGAATCTGCTCCTAAGAAGAAGATTGCTAATAACACGATTAATGTAGTTACAGATGTATTTAAGGTACGACTTAACGTACTGTTTAATGCTTGATTAATTAATTTACCAAAACCACGTGTTGATCCATGTTCTTTAATATACTCACGAATACGGTCAAATACAACCACGGTATCATTCAGAGAGTATCCAATTACGGTTAAGATCGCCGCAATAAAGTTTTGATCTATCTCCATATCAAATGGCATGATGTTTTTGAAAATTGCAAAGATTCCAAGTACAATTAATACATCATGGAATACCGCTGCTACAGCTCCTAAAGAGAATTGCCATCTTCGGAAACGTAATAAGATATACAAGAATACTACGATTAATGATCCGATAACGGCAAGTAAAGCGCCTCTTTTAATATCATCTGCAATAGTAGGCCCTACCTTGTTATAACTCATTTTACCAATCTCCTTACCATCATACGATCTACTAAAGTCTTCAAAACTTAAGTTAGAAGGCAAATATTTTCCAAGGGCATCATATAATTTTTTCTCAACAGCTTCATCTACTTCTAATCCACTCTCTTGAATTCTATACTTTGTAGTAATCTTTAATTGGTTATCTGCACCATACGTTTTTACAATAGCACTTCCAAATACATCATCTCCTGAAAGAAGTTCTCCTACTTCTGAAGAATTCATTGCTTTTTCAAAACGCACTGTATAGGAACGTCCTCCCACAAAATCAACGCCAGGGTCTAAACCTCCATTTACTAAAGAGAAGATACCTACTGCCACTAATCCTAAAGAAATGATATAAGCAATTTTACGTTTTCCTAAGAAATCTATCTTAGTATTTGCAAAAAGATTCTTTGTCATTCCTGTTGCAAAATCAAGTGACTTACCGTTTTTACCATAATTATCTATGAAAAGACGTGTAATGAATATTGCAGAGAATAATGATGTTGCAATACCAATCATCAAGGTTGTTGCAAATCCTTGTACAGGTCCTGTTCCAAATAAGAATAAGATTAATGCTGTTAAGAACGTAGTAATGTTTGCATCAAGTATAGATGATAATGCATTATTAAATCCATCTTTAATAGCGTCTTTTTGAGATTTCCCTTTACGTAACTCTTCTTTGATACGTTCAAAAATAAGTACGTTTGCATCCACCGACATACCTATTGTCAATACAATACCTGCAATACCAGGAAGTGTTAATACGGCTCCTATACTGGCAAGTACTCCAAAAATAAATAAGATATTTACAATCAGTGCAATATCTGCAAATAGACCTGATTTTCCATAATAAAACACCATCCATATAAGTACTAATACTAGCGCAATAATAAATGAGATAACGCCACTATTAATAGCTTCTTTACCTAAGGTTGCTCCAATTTCTTCTGCTTCAATCACATCTGCAGACGCTGGAAGTTTACCTGCATTTAATACAGTTGCAAGATCTTGTGCAGACTGCACTGTAAAGTTTCCAGAAATTTCTGTGCTTCCTCCTTTAATTTCCTGCCTTGCTGTTGCTGCTGACTGTACTGTATTATCAAGAACAATGGCAATGGCATTTCTTTTTTGAGCTACTGTAGCAGTTAGTTTTGACCACTGATTTACACCTTGTCCTTCAAAATCAAGTCCAACAGAAGGAAGTTGTGTTCGTGTAAACTGTTGACGTGAATCCTTTACAACATCACCGCTCATATAAGGTTCTCCAGAACGATTAGATTCTAAAGCATATAAGGGTACTCTTTCTATAGCATCATCTTCTTCTCCTAATGTTTCTACATCTCCCCAAGCAAATTTTGCAAAACGTAAATTAGCTGGACGTAACCGTACAAGAGATGGTGTTCTTAAATATCTATTAATAGTAGCTGTATCTTTTACAGCTGCGTATCCTATTGTTGGCACTTCAGAATTTTGTAATGCTATTGGATTTGGGTTTAAAAGTTCGAATAAAGGATTTGTTTGAGTAGCTTCCTCCTCTTCCTCTTCTCCTTCAGCATCTTTTAAAAGTTCGTCTACAGCGCTATCAGCAGTATCAGTACTTGTAGTATCTGCTTCTTCTACAGTTTCCTTTTTCTCGTCTTTCTTTATACTAGCCGCTAGTGATTGATCAACAAGTCCTAAGTAATTTAATGCATCACCCGCATAATGAGTTTCATAAAACTCTAATTGTGCTTTTGCAGTTACAAAACGTACAGCACGCTTAATATCTTTTGCTCCTGGAAGTTCGATAAGGATACGTCCATTATCACCAAGGCTTTGAATATTAGGTTGTGTTACCCCAAATTTATCAATACGATTACGAAGTGTTTCAAAAGCTGATTGTATCGTTTCTTTCACTTCTTCTCTAAGAACGCTAGCAACTTGATTGTTGCTCATTTTTGGATCTATTTTATCGCCAAGAATTACATTAGAGAATATGTCTGGAGAAGCTAATTTTACATCGCCTTGTGCATCAAAAGCATCTAAGAAATCATCCAGATAAGTATTTTGACTATTCTTTTGTATCTCATCTGTTGCATCTAAAGCTGCAACAAATGCTGGGTCTCTTTTTCCATTTGCTAGACCTCCTAATATATCTCGTACAGAAATTTGAAGAATTACATTAATCCCTCCTTTAAGGTCAAGCCCTTTATTAAGTTCTTTTTCTTTTGCTTCGTTATAGGTGATACCAGCATAAATTGGTATTTTCCCTACACTATCTAAATATGTTCTTTCAACAATATCTCTTTGATCAGCATCATCTCCTGCCACACTTATGGCAAATTCTTTTGCTGCCGTCTCTGTTTTATTTGTTAGATATGTAAATGATAATTGGTATATACATACCAAACCAAATACAATCGCAAATAATCTAATGAGTCCTTTATTTTGCATTTTTATATTTTTTTACAATCAAATATAATTCCTAGATTTTTTTTAAACTTCTAGTGCCTATTTGACAATTATTTTAATGATGATTATTTATTGACTTTATATTTCCTATAAGTCAATTTTAAATTATAAAAAATAATCTTAGCGATTCTTTTTTATAATTTTAGGATATATCGAGCATTCTTTTAAGATATAGGTCCAGCTCTAACCTCAGGGATTTTATATTCAGCATTATCTATTGCAATAGCAATATTTCTATATACTTTATAAGCTAATTTTTCGAGTTCACTTTTCTCCTTACTATCTAATTTATTATTAGTAGCATACGTATCTGGAGTAAAAAAACGAATGATTTCTGATTTTGAATCTACAACAGTTCCATTAAAGCCTATAAGGTCATTAATGTCTTGAATCTCATACACATCAAGTTGATATGGCTTTAGATCCTTTTTAGATGGGAATCTAGTATCTTCTTTATCAAAATCATAAGAAGTATGGTCAAGTGCTACACTTCTCTCATTTGAAAAAATCTTTTTGATTTCAGAAACGTCTATATCACTATAGTATGTGATTTTTAATGTTCCGTTTCCTGATTCTTGTATTTGTATATTATCAACATCTATAGCTTGTAGTTGACTTTTAATAATCGCTATAGCATTTTCAGTTTCATCAAGGGTCACTTCTACATCAGTAAATCGAACTACGATTTCTTGATTAGGTGTAGATGCTTGCTCCAAGCTAATACCAATAATAGCAAGGACAAAGATCAAAGCACTTATGTACCACTTATTTTTCATGAACAAAATATAAAGTAACGTCTTTATATAGTATAAATTAATGGATCATTTTACAAATCGTGCAAATATAAGGTTTCAATTATGAGTATCCAATATTTTTAATACTCCAAAATTTGTAAAGAACTACTTAAGTATGAGACCCTTCTCAAAAAGCAAAAGAGATCATGTAAAATGATCTCTTTATTATAATTATATTTAGTCCTATGTGTTTATGCTTTCGCGAAAGCATACATATACTTATGCTTCTATAAGGCCATTTGTTTTCTTAACACCAGCAGCGCTCTCTTCTAGGTGTGCTTTTTCTGCATCACTTAAATTGATTTCTACTACCTTTTCAATACCATTGCGACCTAGCACAACTGGTACTCCTATGCATAAATCTGAAAGTCCATACTCTCCTTCAAGTAATGTAGAACAAGGGAATATTTTCTTTTGATCACAAGCAATTGCTTGTACAAGACCTGATACCGCTGCTCCTGGAGCATACCATGCAGATGTTCCTAAAAGTTTTGTAAGCGTAGCTCCTCCAACTTTGGTATCTTCAAGTACTTGTTGTAGACGTTCTTCACTTATATATTCTGATACTGGCACACTATTACGTGTTGCAAGACGTGTTAAAGGAACCATTCCTTTATCAGAATGACCTCCAATAACCATTCCATCTACATCAGAAATAGGCGCTCCTAAAGCTTCAGCAAGGCGATATTTAAAACGAGCACTATCTAAAGCTCCTCCCATTCCAATAATACGATTTTTAGGAAGTCCTGTTACTTTATGAGCTAAATATGTCATCGTATCCATAGGGTTAGATACCACTATTAAGATCACATTAGGAGAATGCTCAACTAGGCTAGTTGCAACTGTTTTTACAATTCCCGCATTAATACCTATCAATTCTTCACGGGTCATTCCTGGTTTACGAGGAATTCCTGAAGTAATTACCGCGATATCACTTCCCGCTGTTTTACTATAATCACTTGTAGATCCAGTAATCTTTGTATCAAAACCATTAAGAGATGCTGTTTGCATTAAGTCCATTGCT
>CAYYSK010000129.1:0-9473 GCA_964474345.1 uncultured Flavobacteriaceae bacterium | reverse complement strand
AGCACTTCGTGTAGAAGAAACAGATAGTGCTGATAAGTTTATGGTATACGGACGTGGTGTGATGCACTTATCTGTATTGATAGAAACCATGCGTCGTGAAGGTTATGAATTACAAATTGGGCAACCACAAGTAATCATTAAAGAAATAGACGGTGTAAAAAGTGAGCCTGTAGAAGAGCTTACCATTGACCTTCCAGAACATGTATCTGGTAAAGCTGTAGAATTTGTATCGCTTCGTAAGGGAGAAATGCTTTCTATGGAAGCAAAAGGTGATCGTATGATCATTGAATTTATTGTTCCTTCTCGTGGTATTATAGGATTGCGTAACCAACTGCTTACGGCTACTGCAGGAGAAGCAATTATGGCACATCGCTTTAAAGAGTATCAACCACTTAAAGGAGATATTCCTGGACGTATCAATGGATCATTAGTATCTATGGAAAATGGAAATGCAATTCCTTATTCTATCGATAAGTTACAAGATCGTGGAAAGTTCTTTGTAGATCCAGGAGAAGATATTTATGAAGGTCAAGTAATTGGAGAAAATAGTCGTCAGGATGATATGACGGTGAATATCACAAAAACTAAAAAGCTTTCAAATGTACGTTCATCTGGAGCAGATGATAAAGCAAAAATTGTTCCTGCAATTAAGTTCTCATTAGAAGAAGCGTTAGAATATATTCAAAAAGATGAGTATGTTGAAGTAACACCAAACCACTTACGTTTACGTAAAGTATACTTAAAAGAAGTAGACCGTAAACGTAATAAAATTGTATAAGGTATCGTCATTCCGAATTTATTTCAGAATCTCATAACACAAAAGAATGCCTATGAAGAGAACCTGAAACAAGTTCAGGTTGACGTGACAAAACTATATAAAAGCCCTATTCTTATGAATGGGGCTTTCTTTTTACTACTACTTTACTGGAATTATAGTATTTTTGAGTTTAATTATGTTATTGTAGAGTTATGAGTTTATTATATTTTGATCCAGGATTAGGTGCTATGATCGTTCAAGGAATTGTAGCGGCAGCGGCGGCAGTCATTCTTTTTTCAAAGAATGCTATGTATAAGATCAAACTCTTTTTTGGATTGGTAAAAGAGAGTGATTATGACTCTATAGATATAGATGAGAACGACACACCAGTAGATGAGGAGTAAGAATACGGCACACGAAGCTTCTTTTAGAGATCCATCAGGACATCTTTTTTACGATGGAAATACATTAAGAAGAAGAATATTTCCTATCTATTTTAAACAATACAGAGAACTCACTGAGAGTGGTTTTTTTGATACGCTTTCGCGAAAACGTTTACTCATTCCTCACACGCAAACTTCTGCTTCTGATACCGAGATAATCATCACGCCAGAAGTAATTCCGTTTATAACAAATCCATACGAATGGAGTTTTGAGCAATACAAACAAGCAGCATTACTTACATTGCGTATTCAGAAATATGCCTTATCAAAAGGATGTATCCTTAAAGATGCTTCTGCCTATAACGTAACGATGTTTGAAGGGAAACCTATTTTTATAGATACCCTTTCTTTTGACTTTTATGAAGAAGGAACCCCTTGGAGAGCATACAAACAATTTATCACACACTTTTTTGGCCCCTTGGTATTAGCCAAATATCATGGTACCGATATTTTTAAAATGATGCAAACCCATATTGATGGGATTCCTGTAAAATTAATTGCTTCCTTATTACCTGGAAAAAGCAAATTGAGTTCGACACTATATACTAATATTCACTTACTCGCCAAGATGGAAGGAAAACATAGTGAGGATTATAGAGCTGAAACCAAAGTGGCAAAACTTTCGCTTAAAGCGCAAAATAATATTTTGGATAGTTTATATGATTATATAAAAAAACTATCTCTTAATGAAGCTACAGAGTGGGGAGATTATTATTCAAAAACCAATTATGATACACAGGCTTTTGAGGCTAAAAAAGAACGTATTAAATCTTGGGTGACTCCGCTACAAGCAAAACGTATCATTGATGTAGGAGGAAATGATGGTACTTTTGCTCGTGCACTAGATAGTAACGCACATCTTATCGTTACAGATATAGACGCAAATGCAGTAGATCAAAATTTTGCAAAAGCGCAACAGAATAAAGAACAAAACATGTTAGCATTTGTTTGTGATGTATTACAACCTGCACCTGGTGTTGGTTTTAATAATACAGAGCGTAACTCGCTCATAGAACGTTTACAATCCTATGAGCCAGATGTAACTATGGCATTGGCATTAATACATCATGTTACCTTGTCTGGAAATGTACCGTTTGAAAAATCGGCAGCATTTTTTGCATCTTTTTCTAACTATTTAGTCATCGAGTTTCCAAAGAGAGACGATTCTTGGGTAACCTCATTATTGGTACGTAAAAGAGAGTTTATCAATCACTTTGATTTTTATAATGAAGAAAATTTTGAGATTGGGTTTAATTCTTATTTTAAGTTAGAAAAAAAAGAAACCATTCAAGGAACCTCACGAGTACTTTATCTATATAAAAAAATATAAAGCTATGTCTAGACCATCTAAAGAGAGCTTTATACAACGATTTTTAAAGGACTCTAAGCCATACCCTATCCTGGCTGGATTATTAGCAGGCTTGTATCCTATCTTTTTTTACGCAACAAATAACTATACGCTTGTTAATACGATAGGACATGTGATCTATTTTATAAGTGTATTCCTTTTGGTTCCTATGATAGGTATCGCAATAGCATACTGGTTAGGAAAAAAAATAAAAGTTGGAAACTTCTTAAAGTATATCATCCCATTTTCAGGTACTTTTTCTTTTTTGTTCTTAATTCAGATTGCTCTTTTTGGAGAGATAAAATTAGGAGTGTCTATTCTTGTGTTTGTAGTAGCAGGTATAATTGCTTATTTTTTATGGAAGCATTATAAGAAGATCATGGCTTTTCAGGGAGTATTAGCTATTATGGGTTTGATCACTTTTATCCCAAAACCTTTTGAAAGCTATAATTATGATAGTTCGTGGCAAACATCTCCAGATGATATTAAAGAAGCTACGTTTGTTACAAAACCCAATGTATATTTTATACAGCCCGATGGCTATGTAAATTTTTCCGAGATCTATGGTGGATATTATAAAAGTGATGATCATTCTTTTCAAGAATACTTAGCAAAAGAAGCGTTTAGTTTTTATCCAAACTTTAGAAGCAATTATGCGTCTACACTTACATCAAATAGTGCCACATTTATGATGAAGCACCACTATTATGATCAGGGATTAAGTTTAGAAACTTTTAATGCACGCAACATTATTGTTTCAGATAATACTGTTTTAAATGTATTTAAGCATAATGGTTATAAAACACATTTACTCACAGAATTACCTTACTTACTACAGAACAGACCAGAAATAGGATATGACTATTGTAATTTTACATTTGATGCGATAGAATATTTAGGAAAAGGTTTAGGAGAACGCGTCGATCTTATTGAACCTCTTAGGATGAATTTAGAAGAAGAGGTGAATACTCCAAAATTCTTTTTTATAGAAATTTTTAACCCAGGTCACATCAATAATTCTTTAAATTCTCAAGGAGCAATCAAGGAACGAGAACTTTGGTTGGAAGGAGTACGTGTGGCTAATTTGCGACTTAGAGAAACTATTGATATAATTAAAGAAAAAGACCCTAAAGCGCTTATAATTGTGATGGCTGATCATGGTGGCTTTGTAGGATTAGAAAATACTTCCCAAATGCATACCAAAACACAAGAAAGAGATATTCTGTATTCTATTTTTAGTAGTAACCTTGCAATACATTGGCCTGACGAACAAAAACATCATGAAAAAGACTTTAAAAGTGCCGTTAATATTTTTAGAGTTCTGTTTTCATACCTTAGTGCTGATAAAAAATATTTGGAACATACAGAAGATAATGCAAGTTATATCGTTATCAGAAAGGGTGCACCCAAAGGAGTGTATCAATGTATAGATGATGCAGGGGAGATTACCTTTATAAAAAAGTAAACTGTATGTATACGGTACAAATATACCAAGCTTCAGATCGTAATGTGTGGAACGACTTTATCGCTTCTGCAAAAAATGCTACTTTTTTATTTCATAGAGATTTTATGGAGTACCACAGTGATCGTTATACAGATCACTCACTATTTGTCTACAAAGGCACAAAATTGGTTGCAGTTCTGCCTGCAAATAAAGTGAACAATGTATTATATAGTCATCAAGGACTAACCTATGGTGGTTTGGTGTTATCTCCTAAGATCAAATTAGCAGATATCATCGAAGTATGTAAAACACTTTTTAAGTACCTTCATAATGAAGAGATTACAAAATTACACCTTAAGGAATTACCTTCTTTTTATAGTTCACTTCCTTCTGAAGAAATGGCGTATATCCTACAAGTAATACAAGCAAAGTGTACTAGAGTAGATACTGCTTCTGTGATTGATTATCGTAATAGAATGTCGATACAATCTAATAGGATGGAAGGAGTGAAGAAAGCAAAAAAACAAAATTTACATATTATAGAAACTCATGATTTTAAGGATTTTTGGAATATGATATTACTTCCAAATTTAGCAAAACGTCATGCAGCAAAGCCTACACATACCTTAGAAGAAATTAGCTCGCTTAAAGCGAAATTCCCTAAGAAAATCAGGCAATTTAATGTCTATAAAGAGGATCAAATCGTTGCAGGAGCAACAATTTTCCAAACTAAGAATACGGTACATGTACAATATATTTCTGCAAATGAACAAAAGCAAGAGTTAGGTGCTTTAGATTTCCTTTTTTCAACACTGATTACAGATACATTTTCTGATAGTTGGTATTTTGACTTTGGAATCTCTAACGAGCAACAAGGAACAAAACTTAATAAAGGACTTTCATATTGGAAAGAGTGTTTTGGAGCGCGTACCTATGTACATCGATTTTATGAGATTGAGACAGCAAACTATCACCTTTTAAACGACGTGTTGTTATGATTCCATTTTTAAATTTACGAGAAATTAATGCTCCATATGATATCGAATTTCAAGAACGATTTAAAACGTTCTTAGAAAAAGGATGGTATGTGTTAGGAGATGAGGTTCGTCTTTTTGAAGAAGAATATGCAGCGTATTGTGGTACAAAATATTGTATCAGCACAGCTAATGGTCTTGATGCACTACGATTAATTCTGGAAGGATATAAGATTTTAGGAAAACTATCTGAAGGTGATGAGGTCTTAGTAGCTTCAAACACCTACATCGCAACTATTTTGGGAATCCAACAAGCAGGCTTAATCCCAGTTCTGATTGAAGCTAATATAGAGACATATAATTTTGATTTTTCTGATGTAAAACATAAAATAACGGCAAAGACAAAGGTGATTATGCCTACGCATCTATATGGGCAATTGGCAGATATGGATCAGGTATCCGCTTTCGCGAAAGCGAATAACTTATTGATTGTAACTGATGCCGCACAATCTCATGGAGCTATAACCTCTCACGGAAAACGTAGTGGAAGCCTAGGCAATGCTTCAGGAGTGAGTTTTTACCCTACAAAAAATTTGGGAGCACTAGGTGATGGAGGTGCTATTACAACCGATGATCAAGAATTAGCTCAGGTCGTAAGAGATTATCGTAATTATGGATTTAAAGAACGATATGTAAGTGCATATCGCGGAGTCAATTCTCGCCTAGATGAAGTGCAAGCTATGTTTTTGCGTATTAAGTTACGAGATCTGGACACAGCAAATAGTCGTAGAAGAGCAATTGCAAAACGGTATATACAGGAAATTAATAATAAAAAAATAACCTTACCATCTTGGGATGGATCTGATGCGCATGTATATCATGTATTTGTGGTGCGTAGTCAAGATCGTGATGCATTCCAAGTATATCTTAAAGAAAAAGGGATTGGAAGTATTATACATTATCCCGTACCACCACATAAACAAGAAGCGTTACAGCAATATGCACATATGTCGTTTCCTATAACCGAACAAATTCATGAGGAGATACTGAGTATTCCGTTGAGTCCTGCGATGAATGATGCTATGGTAAGTGAAGTCATCCAAGTAGTAAATGCCTATTAATTGAAAGAAGATAAACAGTCATACCAACATGTGATGAAAGCAACTTCTCTTTTTGGAGGTGTGCAAGTGATTCGTATTTTAATTACGATTATCCGATCCAAAGTGATGGCACAATTACTAGGACCTGAAGGTGTAGGAATATCTAATCTGTTAACAAGACCATTACAGCTTATTACAACAGCGACACAATTAGGCCTAGATAAAAGCGCCGTAAAAGAAATATCTTCTCAACATAATCAAGAAGAAGGCGATCCGTATCGAATGATAGCGATTTTAAAACGATTGGTCTGGATTACAGCCATCATTGGTGCTGTTTGTATGATTGTTTTTTCTCCTCTCTTGAGTTGGTTTACTTTTGATTCTGATGCATATATACTCACATTTATGTGGCTGGGACTTGCCGTTTTTTTTAATCAGTTGACGATGAGTAATCTTGCTATTTTACAGGGATTACGGAAGCTAGAACTCTTAGCCAAAGCTAATGTATATGGCTCTTTAACAGGATTGGTAGTGACAGTTCCATTATATTACTTTTTTAAATTAGACGGAATTTTACCTGCTATTGTTGCTACTGCAGGTTTTGTCTTCTTGTTTGCATATCTCTATGCTAGAAAAACAGTACAAACACATGCTACTGTTACTAATGCTACTGTTTTTTCAGAAGGAAAGCCTATGATAAAATTAGGGATGGCACTTAGTTTTAGTAGTATTATCGGACTTATAGTAGCGTATTTGATTTTAGTGTATATACGATCTAAAGGAGGGAAAATAGATGCAGGATTTTATGGTGCAGGAATCGTTATTTTAAATACATATGTAGGCCTTATTTTTAATGCCATGTCTACAGATTATTACCCTAGATTAGCAGCTATATGCGCTAATTTAGAAGCGGTTATAAAAACTGTTTTTGAACAAGCATTTATAGCGATATTAATAATTACACCTATAGTCATTGGTTTTATAGCTTTTGCTCCTTTGCTTATTACTCTTTTGTATTCTGGAGAATTTGAGCCCACAGTAGCATTGGTACAATGGGGAATTGTAGGAATGGTTTTTAAAGCGGTATCTTGGTCTATGGGATATATCATTATTGCCAAAGGAGATTCTAAGCTTTTTATGAAAACATCTCTAGGTTTTAATAGCATATTGTTACTTCTTAATGTGATAGGGTATCATTATTGGGGTTTGGAAGGTGTAGGAATCAGTTTACTTGTATATTACATCATTCATTTTGTAGTAGTTAAAATGATTACCTTTTACCGATATGGTTTTAAAATGAAATCTGAGTTTTATCCTATTTTTATAAAATGTTTATTACTATGTGTTTTTGCTTTCTTAGCTTCTTATATAGAAACACCTTTATTGAAATATAGTATTCTAGTCGTTTTAATTGCAATTTCTTCTTTATATTCATTCCGATTATTAGATGAAAGAATTGGCTTTAAATCGTTAATAAACGCTATATTAAAAAAGAAAAAATAATGAGCATTTTGAATCCTTTACGAAGACTACGTAAACGCTGGAAAGCTTTCTGGTCTGTTAATTGGATGAAGACCTATTATTTTAATTATAAAAAATTCCCTTTTAAAATAGCCAAAAAACTCCCTGTGTTTGTATATGGAAATTATACATTGACAGATATTAGTGGTACTATTAAGATTGAAGCACCTATAGAGAGAGCCATGATAGGAATAGGACATCCTTTTGAAGCCCAAAAGCGTTCTAGAGGCGTAGGAGAGGTTGTGATTGCAGGGACTATGATTTTTAAAGGATATGTTCATTTAGGGAAAGATGTCTATTTCCAAGTGGCAAAGAATGCGCATTGTGAAATGGGAAATTTTTCGTGCTTAGGATCTCAAGCTACATTGATTTGTAGAGATCGTATTATCATAGGGGATTATGTACGTATTGCTTATGAAACACAATTATTAGATTCTGTATTTCATCAACTGATTGATCTGAAAACAAATACTAAAAGAGAAAAAACAGCTCCTATTACGATAGGGAATTACAATTGGATAGGAAACCGATCAACGATTATGAAAGGAACAGTGACGCCAGATTATATGACAATAGGATCTAATTCTCTTTGTAATAAAGATTATACAGATTTAGGAAATCATGTACTTATAGGAGGTATTCCCGCAAAACTTTTAAAGACAGATATTACACGTGATTGGAAAGGAGAACAACATATTCTTGATAGTTTACTACGTAAGAAATAAATAGTATTTGTTTATAAAAACGAACTCCAAGTATCTATATATTTTTGAGCAATTGTGACATGATCATGATATGTTTTTACAAAGTTTCTTGCGTTATTTGCAATCTCTTGTATGCGTTCTGGATGTAAAATTAATTGTTCTAATTCAGCAGCAATTTGATTAGAATCAGGAGTAGCATCTATAGCGATTTGATGATCTAATTGATAATGATCTGTAAAATATTTTCCAGCTCCAGTAAATACCACTTTCCCTTTTGCCATAGCTTCTAAAGCATTGTACCCTTGATCATGAGAGTATACTTGATCTAGTAGCACATGAGCTTTATCATATGCTTTTATATAGTCAGCATACGGTAACGATTCTACAGTAATGATCTCTATGTTTGAAGCATGTTTTTTAGAAACAATACGTAATGCTTCTTCAAAAATATCATTCCCTTTTTTTAAATAGCTAGAGCGATTAATTCCGTGGAAGATGACTATTTTATCTTTAACGGGAATCTGTTGGTATGTCAGTTTATCTAGATGAATAGGTGTTGGAATAAGAGGTGTTATTTTTTTATGATTTTGTAGACCTATATAATAATCCATATCTGTAGGAATCACTGCTTTTACTTTATCTTCTATAAATGCATATAAACTTTTATGTTGTTGATTTACATACTTAAGAGCAGGACTATAGTCATTTTTTAATGAAGTATTTTTAATATAAGGAGTGAGTACATGATATGGAAGTGTTTGATTGTTTAACAAACTTTCTACCCAAGGAGTATCTGTTCCGCAAGCAGATAAGAAAAGGATATCGTTATGTTCTTCTAAAAAAGAAATACACTTTTTTTCTTTAGTAATTGTAGTCCGTATGCTCCAAGAATTTATAAACTGAACAACATCATATCCTTTCATTTGATCTCGTTGTTTCCAAAACTTATTTCCAGTTTCTACAAGAGCCATATCAATTTTTGTGACCTTATAGATAGCACGACGTAATTTTGTGATAAACCAATTGTTTTTACACCAACTAGAGGCGATAGAAATATCGACTGGATATTTTTTAAAATCATCTCCAGTACCTACAATAGTTACTGTGTGACCTAAAGAGATTAATCCTTCTTTTAAAGAATTGTGAAAACGACTATATTCGCCTATTAAGAGTATCTTCATA
>CAYYSK010000128.1:0-9495 GCA_964474345.1 uncultured Flavobacteriaceae bacterium | reverse complement strand
TTAAACACTATAATATAATGAGTAAAATCATAGGAATTGACTTAGGAACTACCAATTCGTGCGTCGCTGTTATGGAAGGTAACGAGCCTACAGTGATCCCTAATGCTGAGGGTAAACGTACAACACCATCTGTAATTGCGTTTGTGGAAGGAGGAGAAATTAAAGTAGGAGATCCAGCAAAAAGACAAGCTGTAACAAACCCAACAAAAACAATCGCTTCTATTAAGCGTTTTATGGGAAATAAATACAGTGAAAGCTCAAAAGAAGCAGATCGTTCTGCTTATAAAGTAGTAAAAGGAGATAACGATACACCTAGAGTAGATATTGATGGTCGTTTATATACACCACAAGAATTATCTGCAATGACACTTCAGAAGATGAAGAAGACTGCAGAAGATTACTTAGGACAAGATGTAACACGTGCGGTAATTACAGTACCTGCATATTTTAATGATAGTCAGCGTCAAGCAACAAAAGAAGCTGGAGAAATTGCAGGTCTTAAAGTAGAACGTATTATAAATGAGCCTACAGCTGCAGCACTTGCATACGGTCTTGATAAGAAAAATGAAGATCAGAAAATCGTAGTATTTGATTTTGGAGGAGGAACCCATGATGTATCTATCCTAGAATTAGGAGATGGTGTATTTGAAGTACTTGCTACTGATGGGGATACACACCTAGGAGGAGACGATGTAGATCAAAAAATCATTAACTGGCTTGCAGAAGAGTTTATTGCAGATGAAGATATGGACCTTCGTAAAGACCCAATGGCTTTACAACGTCTTAAGGAAGCTGCAGAGAAAGCAAAAATTGAACTTTCTTCTTCTACGCAAACAGAGATTAACTTACCATATGTAACAGCTACAGCAAGCGGACCAAAACACTTAGTACGTACATTAAGTCGTGCAAAATTTGAGGCACTTATTGACGATCTTGTAAAAAGAACGATTGAGCCTTGCCAAACGGCATTAAAAGCTGCAGGACTAAGCACTGGAGATATTGATGAGATTATCCTTGTAGGAGGATCTACTCGTATTCCAGCGGTACAAGAAGCTGTAGAGAAGTTTTTCGGAAAATCACCTTCAAAAGGAGTAAACCCAGATGAGGTTGTAGCGGTAGGAGCTGCTATACAAGGAGGTGTACTTACAGGAGATGTAAAAGATGTTTTACTTCTAGATGTAACACCACTTTCATTAGGTATTGAGACAATGGGTAATGTATTTACAAAACTTATTGAAGCAAATACAACGATTCCAACTAAGAAATCGCAAATATTCTCAACAGCAGCAGATAATCAGCCATCAGTAGAAATCCATGTATTACAAGGAGAGCGTGCTATGGCAGCAGATAATAAAACAATTGGACGTTTTCATCTTGACGGAATTCCACCAGCACAACGTGGTACACCACAAATCGAAGTAACATTTGATATTGATGCAAACGGAATTATTAAAGTAAGCGCAACAGATAAAGCAACAAATAAATCTCAGGATATTCGTATTGAAGCATCCTCTGGACTTACAGAAGATGAAATCGCTAAGATGAAAGCTGAGGCAGAAGCAAATGCAGATGCAGATGCTAAAGCAAAAGAAACTGCAGATAAGATTAATGAAGCTGATGGAATGATTTTCCAAACAGAAAAGCAGTTAAAAGAATTTGGTGAAAAATTATCTGATGATAAGAAAAAACCAATCGAAGAAGCTTTAGTAGAATTAAAAGCTGCTTTTGAAACAAAAAATCTTGATGCTATTCAACCAGCATTAGATAAAATCAATGAAGCTTGGAAAGTGGCATCTGAAGAGATGTACAAAGCACAAGCAGAAGCACAAGGTGGTGCTGAAGGACAACCAGGACCTGATGCACAAGCAGGAAATGCTGGAGCAGGTGATGAGTCTAGCGATGTAGAAGATGTTGACTTTGAAGAAGTGAAATAATTTTGTTTTGCTTTATTTGAAAAAGGAAATATTCCTAATGCATAATTAGGGTTTAAGATATACTAGTAATTTTTTAAAAAGCCTTGACATAATTTTATGTCAAGGCTTTTTATATAATCATAAATGATGAAAGGTATTACACACTTATATTATAATTTTTCTATAAACGCTTCATTCACTTCGTGTATTCCATCAAAAACTTCAATTTGTAAACGATTTCCAAAAAGAGATGTTCCTTTTAATTGTTGTTCTGTTTTACGCGCTTCATTAATATATTCATCTTTATCTCCATATAAATAGGTTACTGTTGCTGTCGATGACAAGTGTTCAAAATTAGAAGGAGTTAATTCATGAGGGATAGCTCCTGAATGTAATAAGAGATGTTTGCAATCTATTTTCCGGCTACTTGACCAGCGTGTTACAATAGATACTCCTTGAGAATAACCCATTAAAATGAGATTTACAGATTGCCTTTCCCATTTTTTAGATTCCATTGCCCAAACAGCATCTATATAATGCAGCACATTTTCTTTTTCTACTATTGTATTTTCTTTAGTAAGCCAACTCGCACCTACATATTTAAAACGTTTGTCTTGATAATACTTGCTAGGTGCTTGTGGAGCAATGATATAATTTTCTTCAGGATTAAGTCCTTCAAAATGTTTTATAAAATATCGAGTTAAATGCCCCATACCATGAAAAACAATCCATACATTTTTTGTTTTAGAGGTATAATCGTTTAATGTTGTATACGTATTGGTATGTGTATATGTAATTTGATTTTCAATCATGTGTATTAGTTTTCGCGAAAGCAGAAATTATATATTGTTTAGTAAAGTCAAAAATAACCTTAATAGATTGCTTTCATAAATATGTAACTATAATTCTATTATAAGTAGAAAATTACCTAATTTATTTATTCATACTGTTTTATCGTTGAAATTTGTATAGCATAGTTTCGACTATATAGTTGACCTAAATATAGTATTATGATAGAACCAAGGTTTCCTGATAATGAAAGAGAACGGTTAGAAGCTGTAAAATCATACAGTTTATTAGATACGCTTCCAGAAAAAGACTACGATAATATAACGTCTCTCATAGCTGAAATATGTGATACACCTATATCACTAGTTACACTAATGGATAGAGAACGCAATTTTTTGAAATCTCATCTAGGAGTACCTTTTAATGAGTCGCCTCGTAATATTTCTTTTTGCGGTCATGCTATTTTAGAAGGCAAAGATATTTTTATTATTGAAGATGCAAGAGTAGATGAACGTTTTAAAGATAACCCTTTAGTAAAAGAACATAATGCTATTTTTTATGCAGGTGTACCTCTTGTAAATGATAATAATTATGCATTAGGAACACTATGTGTGTATGACACAAAACCAAGAAAATTAGATAATCATCAAATAAAAGCGATGATTAAATTAGGAAATCAAGTTGTAAATTTATTTGAACTACATAAAAAAAATAGTCAATTACTCCAAAGTCAAGAACAGTTGGAAGAGCGTAATAAGCAGTTAAAAGATTTTGCAGGAATTGTATCACATGATTTAAAATCGCCTCTGGCAAACATTACATCTTTAGTGTATTTGTTAAAAGAAGAATATGGTACAGTCTTTAATGAAGAAGGAAATCAATACGTAGAATATATTAAAGAATCTTCTGATGCTTTACGTAATTATATTGATGGAATGCTTAATTATTATAAAAGCGATAAGATTTTACAACAATCTAAAGAAGAGGTGCAATTACAAGATATCTATCGTCAAATAGATACTATCATGTTTGTAGATCAAGCTGAGTTTAAGTATCCAGAAATCAATGCATCTGTTTTTATTAATAAAACGGCTATTATTCAAATTTTAATGAATCTTATAGGAAATGCTTTAAAATATAATCATAGTGATGTACCTTATGTAGAAACTACATTTTCAGATGATTCAGCCTTTTATTATTTTGCAGTAAAAGATAATGGTATTGGAATAGAAAAAGAACGACAAGAAACGATCTTTAATCTTTTTGAAAAAGGAAATGAAAATGATCGCAATGGCGTTACTGGATCAGGAATAGGGCTTGCTGTAGTTAAAAAACTTATCCATAAATTAGGAGGAGAAATTATCTTAAAATCAGCAGTAGGAAAGGGATCAGTTTTTAGTTTTACGATTAAGAAGTAAGCATGTCTTAAAATCTATGTGATATCAAATATAATTATATGATATCTTTAAAAATAGCTGCTTTAATTGCAGGCCATTCTTCTTGTAAAATTCCATAACAAGCAGAACTACGTCTAAAATCATTTTTGGTGATGATATTTTTACGTAAGACACCTTCTAAGACACCTCCTATTTTTTCGACGGCACGTCGAGAACGCATATTGCGTTCATCAATACGAAACTCTACTTTTTCATAATAAAGTTTTTCAAACGCATAACTAAGCATTAAATATTTAATATGATGATTAAGACCGCTTCCGCGAAAATCATCTCCTAACCAAGTCCATCCTATATGTAAGACTTTATTGTTTTTATCAATATTTCCAAAACGAGTACTTCCGGCAAAGTGTTCAAACTTTTTATCATAAATAATAAAGGGAAGTGCTTGTCCTAACTCTTTTTTTTTAAAAGCATCTTTCATATATGCCTTTAATTTTTTAGGAGTAGATATATCCGAAGATCCAAATTGATATAAATCTACTTGTTTAGAAAGAGGTAACAAGTCGCGATAGTGATGTGCTTCCAACGGTAATAGTTTTGCACGCTTATTTTCTAAGGTCTTTGCTTTCATAAATTGTATCTTCGTTGTATAAAAGTACGGTAATGAATTTGACTAGAGAACAAATCCTTGCACAACTTGCGGATAGCTGTAAAAATACTTTAATGGAAACGCTAGATATTACCTATATTGATTTTGGCGAAGATTTTCTTATTGCTCAAATGCCTGTAACTCCTAAAGTACATCAGCCAGACGGAGTTTTACATGGTGGAGCTATGGTAGCGCTTGCAGAAAGCGTAGGAAGTGCTGCTAGTTTTATGTTTTTAGATGGAGAAAGTATGTATGTTCGTGGAATAGAAATCTCTGCAAATCATGTAAAAAGTAAGCGAGAAGGGATGGTATACGCAAAGGCTACATTTATACATAAAGGCCGTACAACACAGTTGTGGAATATTGATGTAGTAGATGAAGAAGATATATTAATCTCAAAAGTAAAACTCACTACTATCGCTTTGCCAAAAAAATAATGACAGTTACTGCTTTTTTTGAACATATAACACATCAATTTGAAGATGCTTTACCTTTTGTAGCCTATAGAAAACCAGGAGAATCTCAATTATATGGTTTCTATCAAGAAACAGATGAGGTACATTACCTTAGAGATTTTCAAGAGTGTGGTTTTGCTTTTGCACCTTTTGATCAATCTCAAAAAGGAATTCTTATACCTGAAACATTTAATATACAATGTGAATATGTTTATAAAGTAGACTCAGAAATTTCTCAAAAAGTAACAATTCCTAAAGAACATCAAAGAGATAAAGACACGCATGTTGCATTGGTTCAAAAAGGAATTAAGTGTATACAAGAGAATACGTTGAAAAAAGTTGTGCTTTCGCGAAAGCGTACATTTCCTATATCTAACATAAATTCCATAATTGTTTTTAAAAAATTATTACATACATACGCCAATGCATTTGTATATATATGGTATCATCCTAAAGTGGGATTATGGTTAGGAGCTACTCCCGAAACATTACTTTCTGTGAAAAATAAGAGAGTACATACAATGTCTCTTGCAGGGACTCAAACATATAAAGAAGCATCAACAGTTATTTGGGGAAATAAAGAAATAGAAGAACAACAGTTGGTAACAGATACTATTGTATCTCGATTAAAACCTCTAGTACAAGAAATCATAGTTGGCGATGTAAAAAATCATCGCGCAGGTAATTTGTTACATTTAAAAACAGCGATCTCAGCAAAATTGGATGAAACACAAGTATCATTGCGTTCTATAATTAAAGCATTACATCCAACTCCCGCCGTATGTGGATTGCCTATAGATGAGGCTAAGTCATTTATTTTAGAAAATGAACAATATGATCGTTCTTTCTATACAGGTTTTTTAGGAGAACTCAATATAACTAGAGAGACCACGAGATCAAAGACGAGACGTAATGTAGAAAACCTTGTATATCGCAGTGTTAAAAAGAATACGCATCTTTTTGTAAACTTACGATGTATGGAACAGATAGCAACTGGTATTCAAGTATATGTAGGAGGAGGTATTACTGGAGCTAGTATCCCAGAAGCTGAATGGGAAGAAACCGTACATAAATTAGGTACTGTAGGAAAAGTATTGTTTTAACCCAAATTATAGATTTTTTAATCCATTAACCTGAGTTTAATCGCTGGGCGATAGCCAAGGGTTCAACTTCCCGATGCTTGCATCGCTCTTGTTTTTTAGATTAAATACCTCGTATGCTTGCATCGAAGTAGTTCATTATAATACTGAATTATCCATAGAGTATTGTATTTTTACAATCACAAATGAAGCATTCTAAAATACCTGTTGCACAATCTATAGTTAGCCTTTGTCTTAGTAAAGGAATCACACAAGTGGTTATTTCTCCTGGTTCACGTAATGCGCCTTTGACAATAGAATTCACAAAAAACTCAGACATCAAGTCATATAGTATCGTTGATGAAAGATGTGCTGCTTTTTTTGGATTAGGGATTGCGCAACAAACAAGAAAGCCGGTGGTATTAGTTTGTACATCTGGTAGTGCATTACTTAATTATTACCCAGCAATAGCTGAAGCTTTTTATAGCGATATTCCTCTTATCGTTATAAGTGCAGATCGCCCTGTAGAACGTATAGACATAGGAGATGGACAAACGATACGGCAAAAAAATGTGTTTGATAATCATATCATGTACTCTGCAAATTTATATTCGGAGATTGTACCTGTAGAAACAATTACGGATAAACACTTACTGCAAAAGATAGGAGAGAGTAGACGCCATAATGAGCAAGAGATCAATAAAGCACTCAATATGGCTATTGAACAGAATGGCCCAGTACATATCAATGTCCCTTTTTATGAGCCTTTATATGAAATGGTTCCAGAAAAAATAGTAACACCTATTCAGGTGGCTCCGCACCCTATTGAGCAAGAAATAACAGAGGAAGAGATGCAACCTTTCATTGATATTTGGAATAAAGCTCAACGTAAAATGATTCTTGTGGGAGTCAATCCTCCTAATGCTATAGATCAATCAATAATAGATATATTAGGGAGTGATCCTTCGGTAATTGTTTTTTCAGAAACAACATCTAATATCAACCATCCTAACTTTTTTACTCGAATAGATAATATGGTTGGAGCATTAGATGAAGAAGAATTCAAAATATTGCAACCAGAAATCCTATTGACATTTGGAGGGATGGTAATTTCAAAAAAAATAAAAACTTTTTTACGTGATTATCAACCTAAACATCATTGGCATATAGATGTAAAAAAAGCGTATGATACTTATTTTTGCTTAAATAAACATTTTGAAATTACACCAAGTTCATTCTTTAAGTGTTTTATTCCCAAGATTGACAAAGGGAAAGGGAATTATAAAGAATATTGGTTATCTATTCGGACAAAACGATATCAATTACATAAAACATATATAGAGCAAATGCCTTGGTGTGATTTTAAAGCATTTGATTATATCCTCTCTGCTATTCCAGATGATTCAATGTTACAAATTGGGAATAGTAGTGCTATACGATATGCGCAACTTTTTGATCTTAATCAAACATTAGATGTGTATTGTAATCGAGGCACTAGTGGTATAGATGGTAGTACAAGTACAGCTATAGGAGCAGCAGTAGCTATTCAAAAACCTACAACACTTATTACTGGAGATTTAAGCTTTTTTTACGATAGTAATGCTTTATGGAATAATTATATCCCTACTAATTTTAAATTTATAGTCATTAATAATAATGGAGGAGGTATATTTCGAATATTGCCTAATAGAGATAAGAACACAGATAATTTTGATACATTTTTTGAAACAACTCATCAATTAACAGCAAAAGAATTATGTGCGATGTATGATATAGGTTACCTGAGTGCTATTAATGAAGAAGAATGTGCTATTGCAAAAAAAGAATTATATGCACTTGATGAACAACCTATGCTTTTAGAGGTCTTTACACCGCGTAAAATTAACGATGAAGTGCTTTTAAACTATTTTAAGCACATCAAATAAAAAAATATTGGATAAGTATTAGAAAATATTTTATCTTTAAGATCAATAATATTTTAAACCAACAAGTAATTTTATCATTATGAGCAAAAGAGACGATCTCATCGCAAAGTACGCAGATGATTTAAAAAACAAGTGTGGAATGACTCCTGATATGGATCTTCTTACAAAAGTAACGATAGGTTGTGGCCCATCTATATACAATGCAGATGCAGCTACCGTATCAGGAAGTGATGAGAGTGAACTAGCTACAGTAAAAAACAACTTTTTAATTAAAAAATTAGGATTAAGTGCTGGACCAGAATTAGACAGTGCTCTTAATAGCGTTATAGAAACATACGGAAAATCAAACCGTAGTAAATATCGTGCAGTAGTATATTATATGCTTACAAAGCATTTTAAGAAAGAATCTGTATATAATTAAGAAACTAATTTGACTAACCAATCATTTTAAAAGCGCTTTGACAGATGTCAAAGCGCTTTTTTATATAAGTAATTGTATTTTTGCTCCTTATTATAATATATGTTAGAGATAGGACAATACCATAGAATGAGAATAGATAGAGAAACAGAGCCTGGGCTTTTTTTGTCTAATGAAGCAGGGGATGATGTATTATTACCTAATAAATATGTCCCTGAAGAGTATAAAATATGGGATGAATTAGATGTATATGTGTATTTAGATCATGAAGAGCGTCCTGTAGCAACAACTCTAAAACCGTATATCGAACTTAACAACTTTGGGTATTTGCGATGTACAACTGTTTCAAAAATAGGCGCTTTCTTAGATTGGGGATTAGAAAAAGAGTTATTTGTTCCTTTTGCTCAACAAGCTAGACCTATGAAAGTAGGAAGTTGGTATATAGTATATATGTATCTTGATGAAAAAACAAATAGATTAGCTGCTACTAGTAAGACAATAAAGTATCTTTCTAATGATCATGTAGAAGTAAAAAAATATGACAAAGTTAATTTATTGATTTCTCATATTACAGATAGAGGCGCAAACGCTATCGTAAATTCAAAATATAGAGGCCTTATCTATAAAGAAGATATATTTGAAGATATACGCACAGGTGATCAGCTAAATGGTTGGGTAAAAAAAATACGGCCCGATGGGAAAATAGATATTATACTCCAAGAAGAAGGATATAAAAGTATAGAACCTAATGCTCAATATATATTTGAAGAGTTAGGAGCAAATGATGGTTTTTTATCTTTACATGATAAATCTGCCCCAGAAGATATTCAATCACAATTAGGTTTAAGTAAAAAAAGTTTTAAAAAAGCA
>CAYYSK010000127.1:4170-9516 GCA_964474345.1 uncultured Flavobacteriaceae bacterium | reverse complement strand
TAAGAAAATCGTATACCCAGTGACTTATTTGTTTCATAAGAATGCGTCAGTTTGTACAAAAGTAAAGAGTTATCTATTGTAAGTTATCTATATTGTATCATATTTTGATTTTAATGATAAAAAAATATCATTTTCGTTACAAAATCCACGTAAGAGTATGAGTCTTTAAAAAACAATAGATATCCAAAAATAATAATCCACAAACTAATTACTCTGAGGAAGTTACAATGTAACATATGCAACCTTATGTAAAATAGAATATAAATCCAACATGTACATCACTGAAGGCTTATGTTTTAAATTAAGACATAAATAAATAAGTTAAATAATTAAAAAACAGTGGTTAGTATAAAATCTGGCTACTATTTGTTCAATTTAAAATAAAAAATATTACTTTTCATCGAAGGTATATTGTTTTTCATCGATATTATTTGTAATTTCCGACCTGTTTAAGAAAAAATATAAGACCGACTTTAAAAATTTCAACCTATGACTATCAAACAGATTCTATCTCCTGCAATCTTATTTTTATTGCTGTTTGGGTTCGCTCAAGAAGCTTTTTCTCAAAATACTAAAGAACAGGAGATTATTAGTAAGAATGTGAGGATTCAAAAATATCATGACCGTGAAGAACTACTTGCGATGAATAAAGGGGAGCTTCTTGACTTGTACATACAACGTATTGATGTGATCATTAAGATTTTACCAAATATTGCTTTCACAACAAAACCTGGAGTGACTATGAGTGATTTGGGAATCCCTGATACAAAAGAGCATAGAAAGGCGTTACTTGGAAATATTGAGGCAACTGCATCTTATTTTGAAGACACTATCTCCTTTCAGGAACTAGTGCTACCGTATTCTGACAAATCGAATTTATTATCGGCTATTTTATTTTATGAGCAGACCTTAAAATCGTTACACACCTACAATGATTTTGACTAATTACTTGTCGTGACATCATATATGAAGCATTTAATTAAGTAAGTTATTTAATTCATATTTCAAAAAAGATTAACCTAAAATACTGAATAAGAGCACTGAATGCTATAATAAGGATATGCAAGATTACAAATTACCGTAGTTTACCAATGTAATTTGGTTTTTCATATTGCATATTGTAGTTTAGCACTCTAAAAAAAAGAGTTAAAATATTGAGTTTGAATAAAAATGAATGATGATTTTGAAAAAAAATAATATTCTACTATTATTAATAATTTCTCTCTTTTGCGGAACGAGTATTACTTTTGCGCAACAAGAGAAGGGAATTGTTGGTGAAAATAATTGGTTGAGTTATTGGACTAAATTCCAATTGAAACCAGAAACGAAGCCAGAGCCTACTCAAATTCTAAGTGGAGAGATAAAAGGTGATATCGTAACCTTGCAAAAAAAAGAGATTTATCTCTTGTTGGGAGATGTATTTGTTACTGATAGTACACGATTGGTTATTGAACCAGGAACACTTATTCTAGCAGATTATAAAACAAAAGCTTCTCTCATAATTACATCAGGATCAACAATACACGCGAAAGGAAATCAAACAGATCCTATAGTATTTACATCATCGAAGGATGTTCCTAGAGCCGGAGATTGGGGAGGTGTTTTCATATTAGGTGATGCACCTAGTAATAAAATTAGTGAAAAGAACATTCTTAAAAAAGGTCTTAACTCTTATTCTCCAGATAATTTAGTCTACGGTGGTACAAATGCAGAAAGTAATTCTGGAGTTATGGAATACGTGAGAATAGAATATGCTGGCAAACGAACGAAAGATTATGGATTCTTTGATGCCTTGAACCTCTATACTGTGGGTAATCAAACGCAGATTTCTAATATCATGATGAGTTATAGTAAAGGAAACTCCTTATATGTAGTTGGAGGTGAGATAGATTTGGAACAGCTCGTGTCGTTTAAGGCCAGTCATTCAGATTATATGTTTGAATCAGGGACACAAGTTAATATTTCGAATTCCTTAGCCGTAAGATCACCCTATGATTCTGCATCCAAAGGTGCTGCAAGTATACACGCTACATCTAATAGTAATGAAGATGAAGCAAATTTTGAAAAAGAGAAAACGTCTGTTACGGCAAATAACCTTACCCTTCTTAATTTTAGCAATAATTTAAAAAATGCCATTGAAGTGGGGTTAGTACACGAGGCTATCTATGTAGATGTAAATACCTTGTTGACAATGAATAAGAGCGTGATATCTGGGTTTAATCCAGCAGTTATTTTTAGCAATAAAATTTCTCTTAATGACAAAAATTTACGACAAATTAGATTTACTAATATGTACTTTAATAGTTGTGAGGGAAACATTTTTATTGAATTTTCTAAGAACAATGAAGATCTTGAGAGCTGGTATGGTAATAGTAGTTTTCAAAATGTATATTCAAAAGGAGAAGATGTAAAAACCTTTATTGATCATAAGAATTTAAGAGATCCAGATTTTCGCTTACGTATTAATAAAATTATAGCATCAAGTAGTTCTAACTAAATAAAACAATATTATTATTGAGTAAGTCATAGGTTAATATACCTACTTACATATTTGTTACAATTAACCCTAATTCCCCCAGATCATGACTTACATTACTCGAATCATTTTTCAGGGCATACTTCTGATATATTTTACTGTTAATACTGCGCCTACTGCTATGGCTCAACTAGTTATTGGTCAGCCAAGCTTAGAGTTTACTAATGCATGTGCTAGTGATTCATTTAATATTTATGAGACGATCTTTGTTTTTAATTCTTCTTCTTCTTTAGACCCTTCAAACCAGTTTATTGTAGAACTTTCTGATTCTAATGGCGACTTTACAGAAGCGGTTGAGGTTTTTGTTTCCAATCCCAATGAAATTACTACCTCTCCAGCAACTGTTTCCTTTTCTTTGCCTATAGATACAGCAGGAGAAAATTATAAGATTAGAATAAAGAGTTCGTCACCAGCTGCAGCGAGTGCCCCATCATCAACATTTGCTGCTTATTTTAAACTACACGACACTCCATTTACCATTAATGGACTTATAGATACTGGGACTTTTTGCCCAGGAATACCTTACTTGCTTACGATCGATAATCCAGGTTTTGATGGCGCTATATCACCTCTCACTTTTGAAAACCTAAGCTTTAACTGGCACAAGGCTATAGACGATACAAATTCTATTATAATCGCTCAAGGCGAAACATTAGAGGTATCTGAGGAAGGGACTTACTTTGCTGAGACAGATTATGGTAGCTGTACTTCCGAATCATTTTCTAATAGAGTAACTATTTCTCAAGCGGCTAATAATGACCCTGCTAATGCGACAATCATTTCGAGTCTCGGAAATCCGTTTTGTTCCAACGGTGAAGGAACAATACTTACAACGGTGACAGGTGAAAATTATCAATGGTTTAAAGATGATGAACTTATCGAAGGAGCAACTCAAAATACACTACAAACAAATGATTCTGGTAATTATGCGGTTATTGTTACATCTGGAGATTGTGTTGCGGTAGGAAGTATCCTTCTTGAAAGCATTGCAGGTTCTATAACCATCGATGTACCCGCAATAAACTTTATTGAATTTGGGGAAACTCTTACAGTTAACGTAGAAACCCCGATAGATAATGTTCAGTACGAATGGTTTTTGAATGATGAAATCATTGAAAATGCTACAGAAAGTCAATTCATCGCGTCTCAGCCTGGTAGCTATAAAGTTGTTGCAACGGCGACAGGAGTCTGTGATTTTAGTATAGAGCTATTTTTTGAAATCAAAATAGAAGTTAATACAGATATTATTCCTAACGTCATAAGCCCTAATGGTGATGGTCTCAATGATACTTGGATTATACCTGTAGAATATTTGAGTGGCACTGATACAGAGGTTGTCATTTTTAATAGCAACGGTACTACCGCGCTTAGCACTAGTGAATATTTAAATAATTGGCCAGATAATATTCAGGGGTTAAGCATTGCAAATCAAGTCTACTATTACGTGATTACTCCACCAAATAAAGAAGTAATAACGGGCTCCATAACAGTTGTGAGATAAAGTGAAAAAAATCCTAGCACACATAATTTTAATTATCTGTTGTACTGCTCTTTCTCAAGCTCAGGAAAGCACAGGTGCTATTGCATTGGATTTGCCTGCACGTAATTCATTAATGTTTAATAAATATATCCTTAGTCCCACCTTAAGCTATGCAAGAGAAGATTATAGGCATATTACGGTTAATAATAAACGTGAATTTTTTCAAATAGGAGATGCTCCAGAAACATATTTAGCAAGTTTTTCTGGTCGATTCTCTGAAAATATTGGTGCAGGAATAGGCCTCTTTCAAAGAAATTTTGGAGTTTTCACTACTTTTGGAGGTATTGTAAATTTTGCATATAATGCGCAACTAGCGTCAGAAAGCAATCTAACTTTTGGTCTCAATCTGGTGGCCTATAATAGTAGTATTAATATGGATAGGATAGTAACAACAGTTACAGATCCCTTTATTAATAACCTGCCTTCTAATCTAATAACGACCATAAGTCCAGGAATAAACTATGGCGGTGGTTTTATAGATGTTGGATTAACTATAAATAATTTAGTAACCTACGATGTGAGTGCTTCACAAATATTAAAAGAGCAGACACAAAGAGGTATTCAAGGGCATTTAATATATTCAGGGTATATCGATTCTTATAACTTTTTTAATAATAGTAAATTCTCTGCATTAGTACGTGCCGAATTTCAAGAAGAGACTTCAATTTACTCAGGTACAGTTATGCTTAGAGTACCTAAAGGATTTTGGATACAAGGTGGTTACAGTACACTTTACGGAGGTTCTGCTGGAGCTGGTTTTAATATTACTTCAAAAATTGCATTAGAATATAATTATGAAAAATCTCTAGGGGATTTCCTTGATTTAGGGTCTTCACACGAGTTAACACTAGCATTCATACTTCCAACACAAAAAGCTTCTAGTTTTAGACAAGAAAGAATTACAGGACTTCTAAACTTTGAAAAGAAAAGAAAAAGTTCTTCTAGTAGACGTAGTCGCTTAGCGCGAAATAAAACAAAGGAGCCAGCAAAACCTGTAGAGAGTACTTCTGAACAACAGATTAGCGAGCAGGAACAAGCTATTGTAGCAGAACAAGCACGTTTGGAAGCCGAAGAGCAGGCAAGAATAGAGGCTGAAGCAAACGCTAAGAAAGCAGCTGAAGAACAAGCACGTTTGGAAGCTGAAGAGCAGGCAAGAATAGAGGCTGAAGCAAACGCTAAGAAAGCAGCTGAAGAGCAAGCACGACTTGCCGCGGCAGAACAAGCACGTTTGGAAGCTGAAGAGCAGGCAAGAATAGAGGCTGAAGCAAAC
>CAYYSK010000127.1:0-4070 GCA_964474345.1 uncultured Flavobacteriaceae bacterium | reverse complement strand
CTAAGAAAGCAGCTGAAGAGCAAGCACGACTTGCCGCGGCAGAACAAGCACGTTTAGAAGCTGAAGAGCAGGCAAGAATAGAGGCTGAAGCAATTGCTAAGGAAGCAGCAGAAATAGAAAAACAAGATGCCGAAGAAAAAACTGATATTCCTACCCCTAACGATCAATTGGGGCGCTCACTTCAGACATTAACAATTCAAGCAGAAGCATTGCAAAATTCTCAAAGAACACTATTGGAAAGTCTTACAATAGCTGTAAATAGCAAAGATAAAGACCTAGCTGATCTTAAGAATGAAAATGATCTTAGCGAACAAGGAATATTTGTAGAACCAAGACCTTTTAAGAGTGTTTCTAAGGAAAATGCGAAAATAGAATCTCTGAAGCTAGAACTAGATGAAACTCTTAAAAAACAAAATAAAAAGATTGAAGAATTAGAAGATGCCTATACTAAAAGAGCTAAAAAAGTACGAGGTAACGATAAAGTTAATCAATACTTCAGAGATGCGATTACATCTCTAAAAAAGGAACGTGAGGAGACAAGAAATGCGAAAATATCTGCATTATCTCTTCTTGAAAATATTAAAGTAGCTACTCAATTTGAACGATCAAGAAGAATTAAACGAGCCGCTTTTGATGATGAAGACGATAGATATAAAAAAGATCAGACAACACTTAATATTTTAAAGCAGAATACACCATTAAGTAGTGTGCCATATAAAGTAGAAGATTTTGACTTTGGAGAAGAAAGAAATAATAACATTCAGATTTTGAAAAATGTTGAAAATACTGATAATGGCTATTATATAGTATTGGCAGTTCATGGGAATACTCTAAAAAGAGATGAATTTGTCAAGAAAGTTATTGCTTCGGGTTACCCTAGTGTAAATTTCTTTTATGATATTAATACGAGTAAGTACTATATATATTCAGATAAAACAACTTCTTTGCAAAGTGCAAATGAGAAATTAGACAATCAAAATAATGCCCCATATAGATCAAGAATGTCAATTATTAAAATAGAGAATTAAAAATGTAGAGCCTGAACATAATTTTTTTAATTATGATCCCTCCCTAAATCAATCTGATTATGAATATTACTAATTTTTATAGAATATTACTCTTATTGATGTTGAGCAGTATGAGTTTTCAAGCTTTTGCTCAAAATCTAGTTCCTTTTACGCCTAGATTTGATGAAGATTTAAAAGGAGATATACTTACCATTGGAAATACTGTTCTAGGACCAAGTAATGATCCTGTAAATACAGATATAGGTAATAATAGCAATGTTAATATGATTCATATTGATATTGATAATGATAGCTCCACGTTCAATTCTTCAAGTGCAGAACTTGTTATCCCTAACCCTAATTGCTACGTAATACGTGAAGCGACACTATATTGGGGGGCAGTAGAGCCAGAAGATAATACAAGTGACGCTACCGTTAGTCAGGTAAAATTTAAAGGACCTTCAGGTGACTATATAGACATCACAGGAGATATCATTTATAGAGATGAGAGTACAGATCTCAATTCAGCTTTTCCTTATGCTTGTGTCGCAGATGTGACAGATATTGTGCAATCCTTCCCTTCAAACTTGGGGTTTTATACTGTAGCAAATATAGCTACAAAAACGGGTGTAGGTAACAATGCTAACCCACGCAATAGAAACGGGTATACTGCTGGGTGGTCGTTATTTGTAGTTTATGAAGATCCTACCTTGCCTAGTAGGTCTATTACTAGTTTTGATGGTTTTAGTGCAATATTTAGTAATCAAGCAGCCGTAGATATTAATATCGATGGTTTTCGCACGTTGCCATTTCCTCAGCCTGTAAGAGCAAATTTGGCTTTTGCAACATTAGAAGGCGATTTGTCACTTGGCGGAGATAGAATGGGCCTTAACGGGACTAATCTTTCAACTGTAGATAGACCAGCAAACAATTTCTTTAGAAGTCTAGTTACTCAGCTTGATGGGCAACCGGTTAATAATAGAGTACCAAACAGTTCAAACACCTTAGGGTTTGATACAGGTGTAATTCGTGTGCCTAATCCAGGCAATACTGTAATAGCAAATGGAGATACTTCTGCAGTAATGAGCCTTACAACAAATAGGGATTTTTTCTTGCAGTATTTTTTCGCGTTTTCTGTAGAGATTATAGAGCCAGATATAATCTTAACAAAATTAGTGGAAGATGAATTTGGAAACGATATTAGTGATCAAGTAGTTAATTTAGGTCAAGAGCTTAATTATGTGATTTCCTTTGAAAATATTGGAAATGATGATGGTAGAGAATTTACCATTAGGGATGTCCTTCCAATAAATACAGTTTTTGATTTTCCAGCAGGCTTAGATTTACCCGCAGGTGTAAATCCTGTGAGTTATAATCCTACCACTCGTGAACTTATATTATCGGTTGAAGATTTTTTAGTTGAAGAAAACGACCCTATTGTAGAGTTTAGAATTCAAGTTAACGTAGTTGATACTTGTAGTCATTTAATCGAAGCATGTTCAAATCTTATTCAAAACCAGGCTTTTGGAAGCTACATTGGAACTATCAATCCTGACTTTGTAATAACAGATGATCCTAGTGTAAGTTCAAATACTGGGTGTTTATTAGTTCCTCAAGCTACTAATTTTTTAGCAGATATTGACGCTTGTGAATTTGAAGAAAATGCTATTCTATGTGGAGATAGCATACTACTAACTGCTGCAGACGGTTATGATACATACTCTTGGTCAACTGACCCCTCTGGTGTACCAGTGATTGCAACTACACAAGAATTGACTGTCACAGAAAGTGGTACTTACTATGTATTTAATACTGCTCCAGCTCCATGTAGATCAATCATACAAATTTTTAACGTCATAACGTTTGGCGAGGGTCAAACGAATCCAATTATTCCACAAGCTGATGAGGTTGTCACGTGTCCTGATGACGGTAAACTTTTACCTAATATTTTTCTATGTGGTTTAAATGATTTCAGAGAGTTAACAGCAAATATTACAGATTCAAATTCAATTATATGGGAGAAACTTGATGAAACAAGTTGCCCACCTGTAAGTGATATTGATTGCGCAAACGAAGGTGGAGGGTGTGTTTGGAATCAAGTAGCCACAGGTCCAGATTTTACAGTAAATACTGCTGGACAATTTAGATTGACAGTTAATTATGATGGAGGATGCTTTAATCAATTCTTTTTTAATGTTTATCAAAATGTACTCGATCCAACTGTAGTAGTAACAGATATATTATGTGATACTCTCGGAAGTATTACAGTTAACAACGTACCAAGCAATTACGAGTTTAGTTTGGATGGTATCATTTATCAGGATAGTAATGTATTTACTGTAAGTACGCCAGGGATTTACACTGTTTATATAAGACAGGTAGATGTTCCTGGAGATGCTTGTATTTTTACTGTGCAAGATGTACTTGTACGAGAGAGAGATTTTACTTTTGATGTCGAGGCAATTCAACCTTTATGTCACGGAGACTTAGGAAATATTCTGGTAGCAGTTAATGATGCAGAACCTCAATATACATTCTCTATTTTTGAAAGCGGTATTTTAGTGAATACTGTTGGACCTATAGTTGAAAGTAACTATAATTTTGAAAACTTAGGCCCAGGTACATACACTGCTACTGTAGAAACAGAAGACGGCTGTACAGACACTCAAGAAATCACAATTATTGAACCACCACTACTTACATTAACTACAGACCTCGGTATTCCATTCATAAATTGTTTGATTCAAGCAGTAGATGGAGATGGAAACCCAATATTTGACGAGGATGACAATCCAGTGTATGAAGAAGCTCAGGGAGAGATAAACATGAATGCAAATGGAGGGACGCCTCCATATGTGTATTTCATTAATAGTACTACTGTTTTTCAAAGTGACCCTGTGTATATAATAACCAGTGCAGGAACTTATGATATCACAGTTGTAGATGCAAATAACTGTGAGGCTAGTACTTCTTTAGAAGTTGAAGAAATTCTGCCTCCAGAGTTTACAGTATCTTCTACTAATATTCTATGTTCTGACTCTGGCGATAGTGGAGTTATTGAAT
>CAYYSK010000126.1:0-9572 GCA_964474345.1 uncultured Flavobacteriaceae bacterium | reverse complement strand
AATTTAGCGTTAATCGATTCTTTTTCGGAATTTAAGGACGATAAATTAATAGATCGTGTAACTCTAATGGCCATCTTAGAAGATGTGTTTAGAAGTACATTAAAAAGACGTTTCGGAAGTGATGATAATTTTGATATTATAATAAATCCTGATAAAGGAGATCTTGAAATCTGGCGTAACCGTATTGTGGTTGCAGATGGAGAGGTAGAAGATGATAATGCAGAAATATCGCTGACAAATGCACGTAAAATTGAAGAAGATTTTGAAGTAGGCGAGGATGTATCAGAAGAAGTAAAGCTTATTGATTTAGGCCGTCGTTCAATCCTTGCATTACGTCAAAACTTAATAAGTAAAATTCACGAGCACGATAATACAAATATTTACAAGCAGTTTAAAGAGCTTGAAGGAGAGTTGTATACAGCAGAAGTGCATCATATACGTCATAGAGCTATTATATTGCTAGATGATGAAGGGAATGAGATTATCCTTCCTAAAGATAGACAGATACCATCTGACTTTTTTAGAAAAGGAGAAAATGTGAGAGGAGTTATTGAAAGTGTAGAGCTTAAGGGTAACAAGCCAGCAATAATTATGTCTCGTACAGCGCCTGTGTTTTTAGAGAAATTATTTGAATCTGAAATACCAGAGGTGTTTGATGGTTTGATTACAATAAAAAAAGTAGTGCGTATTCCGGGAGAAAAAGCAAAAGTTGCCGTAGATTCGTATGATGATCGTATAGATCCTGTTGGAGCTTGTGTAGGGATGAAAGGTTCTCGTATTCATGGTATTGTTCGTGAATTAGGAAATGAAAATATAGATGTTATTAATTATACGAATAACCTTAATCTATATATAAGTCGTGCTTTGAGTCCAGCACGTATTACTAGTTTAAAACTAGATGATGAGAATAAAACGGCGCAAGTATATCTTAAACCGGAAGAAGTTAGTAAAGCAATTGGTCGTGGAGGGCATAATATCCGTCTTGCAGGTCAGTTGACAGGATATGAGATTGATGTATATCGTGAAGGTGTAGAAGAAGATGTTGAGCTTACAGAATTTTCTGATGAGATTGAAGGATGGATTATTGAAGCATTTGCAAAAATTGGATTTGATACTGCAAGAAGTATCTTAGAGCAAGATGTAGATGACTTGGTAAGACGTACAGATCTTGAAGAAGAAACTGTCCTTGATGTAATGCGTATTCTCAAGGAAGAATTTGAAGAATAATAATGCCTGCTTCGCAAAATAAGAGGAGTTAGGAAAGAATAAATTAAAGCAGTTTATGGCAGCAGCAACAATGCGATTAAACAAGGTGTTAAGAGAACTTAATATTTCTCTAGATCGTGCCGTGGAGTATTTGGACTCCAAAGGTATCGAGATAGAAGCGCGCCCGACTACAAAAATCTCACAAGAGATTTATAATGTGCTTTCGGACGAGTTTCAAACAGATGCCAGTAAAAAAGTAGCTTCTAAGGAAGTTGCTGTAGAAAAGCTCAAGGAGAAGGAAGCACTGCGTGTTGCTCGAGAAGTAGAAATCGAAGCAAAGCAAGAGGCTAAAAAACCAGAAGTGGTAAAAGCTAAAGCGCAACTTAGTGGCCCAAAACAAGTAGGTAAAATTGATCTTGAAAAGCCAAAGGATGCTGTATCTGAGGTAAAAGAAGAAGCACCTAAGGAAGAAATTACTCCTCCAGAACCAAAGATTGAAACTCCTGCTGAACCTGTTAAAAAGGAAGAGGAAGTAGAGATTAAAAAAGAGAAAGAAACTGTTGTTGCAAAGAAAGATACGCCACCTGCTAAGGTTAAAGCTGCAAAACTAAAAGTAGTAAAGCAAGAAGTCGCAAAACCAAAAACTCCAAAAAAACAAACTCCAAAAACTGAAGCGGCTGCCGAAGCTCCAGTAGTGAGATTAGGAGATGAGGTTTTAAAAACTGATTATAAAAAGCTTGATGGCCCTAACTTTACAGGTCAGAAAATTGATCTAAGTCAATTTAAAAAACCTGAAAAGAAAAAGAAAGAAAGTACTGAAGATGCTAAAAAGAAACGCCGTAAACGTATAACTAAGCCTGGGGGATCTCAAGGTGGAGGAAATAATAATAACAGAAATCAAGGTGGAAATCGTGGCGGAAATCGTGGCGGTAATAAACGTAAACCAGCTGTAGCAAAAGTAGAGCCTACAGAAGAAGAAGTACAAAAACAAATTCGTGAGACACTTGAAAAACTTCAAGGAAAGTCAAATAAAGGAAAAGGAGCTAAATATCGTAGAGATAAAAGAGATCAACACCGTCAAAAAACAGAAGGAGAGCTTGCCGCGCAAGAGATAGAAAGTAAAATCCTTAAAGTAACAGAATTTGTCACTGTAAGTGAGGTTGCAATAATGATGGATGTGCCAGTAACGGGTATTATATCTGCTTGTATGTCATTGGGAATGATGGTGACAATGAATCAACGTTTAGATGCAGAAACACTTACAATTGTTGCAGATGAATTTGGGTATACTGTAGAATTTGTAACAGCAGACCTTGAGGAAGCTATTGTTGAAGTAGAAGATGCTCCTGAAGATTTATTAGAAAGAGCTCCTATTGTTACTGTAATGGGTCATGTAGATCACGGTAAAACATCTTTCTTAGATTATGTGCGTAGTGAAAATGTAATTGCAGGAGAAAGTGGAGGAATTACACAACATATTGGTGCATATGGAGTGACGCTAGAAAGTGGCCAAAAAATAGCATTCCTAGATACGCCAGGTCACGAAGCCTTTACGGCGATGCGTGCTCGTGGTGCTCAAGTAACAGATATAGCTGTTATCGTTGTCGCTGCAGATGATGATATCATGCCGCAAACTAAAGAAGCAATAGCACATGCTCAAGCAGCAAATGTTCCTATTGTATTTGCGATTAATAAAGTAGACTTGCCTACTGCAAATCCTGAAAAAATTAAAGAAGGCTTGGCAGGTATGAATTTATTAGTAGAAGATTGGGGTGGAAAAATTCAATCTCATGATATTTCTGCTAAGACAGGTCTGGGAGTTAATGAACTTCTTGAAAAAGTATTGCTTGAAGCAGAATTATTAGAGCTTAAAGCAAATCCAGAAAAGAATGCTGTTGGTACAGTTGTAGAAGCATTCCTAGATAAAGGACGTGGATATGTATCTACAGTACTTGTGCAGGGTGGAACGCTACGTGTGGGAGATTACCTATTGGCAGGAACTTGTTCTGGTAAGGTGAAGGCTATGCATGATGAACGAGGTAAGAAAATTAAAGAGGCTGGACCATCAACGCCAGTATCTGTGTTAGGCCTTGATGGTGCGCCACAAGCTGGTGATAAGTTTAATGTAATGGATGATGAGCGTGAAGCAAAAGATATTGCTTCTAAACGTACGCAATTACAGCGTGAGCAAAGTGTGCGTACGCAACGTCATATTACACTAGATGAAATTGGAAGACGTATTGCTCTTGGAGACTTTAAAGAGCTTAACATCATCCTTAAGGGAGATGTAGATGGTTCTGTTGAGGCACTTACTGATAGTTTCCAGAAATTATCTACAGAAGAAATAGCAGTAAATATTATACATAAAGGAGTAGGAGCAATTACGGAAAGTGATGTGCTTCTTGCTTCAGCATCAGATGCAATTATAATTGGATTTAATGTTAGGCCTGCAGGAAATGCAAGACAAGTTGCTGATAAAGAAGAAATCGATATCCGTATGTACTCAATTATATACGATGCGATCAATGACCTTAAAGATGCCATGGAAGGAATGTTATCTCCAGAAATGCGTGAAGAAATTACAGGAACTGCTGAAATTCGTGAAACATTTAAGATTTCTAAGGTTGGTACAATTGCAGGTTGTATGGTGACTAATGGTAAGATCTTTAGAAACTCTAGTATTCGTATTATACGTGACGCAGTAGTTGTATATACAGGAGAGTTGTCAACACTTAAGCGCTTTAAGGATGATGTAAAAGAAGTAAGTAAAGGATACGACTGTGGTATGCAAATTAAGAACTATAATGACATTAAGATTGATGATGTTATAGAGGCGTACCAAGAAGTAGCTGTTAAGAAAAAACTTAAATAAATAGAACTGATATATAAAAAAAGACCATCTTTTAGATGGTCTTTTTTGTTTTATAATCAACCAGGCAATTAGCGATTTGGATCTGGTTTAAATATAAGAGCATTAGGGAATTCCTTTCTAATTGTTAGTAACGCTCTGTCTGCTTCTAGTCTATTTCTAAAATTGCCAACCCATACTTTGTAGTTGGGAGTTTCGTATTCTATTTTTGCTTTCCAAATGCCTATTTTGTTTCTGAATTTCTTTAGAATTGAACCGGCTTGGGTGATATTGCCTGAATATACTTGTATTTTATAACGATCTCCAAGTTCATTATTGTTGCTTAATTCAGTCTTTAATTCTAATAGTTCAGGTATTTTGGCATCTTGCGAAATATGTACCTGTCCAGATTGCGCTTTCGCGAAAGCGTAAAAAACTAGAATGATAAATAAGGTAAGTATCTTAGTGTTAGGGTATATTCTCATCTTTAAAATGTAAATTATGTAGCAAAGGTAAATGAATAAACGAAAAAGAAAATAGATTGTTATTTAGAATTGATATAAATTATAAACTAGCCCTTTTTGCATTCTTCAAAAATGACTTGTAAGTATTATTTTTGCATTCAATTTGAAATGTACGATTAACAGTTTATTAACAGCAGTTACACTATAATAATCGTGCCAAATTTTTGAAGCTAATTCAATACCAAATTATGATACAGGTGAATCGCCGTAACTCATTTTCGAGAATTATCACATTATGTGCAGCATTTCTGCTCACTTTCTCTTCTTCACTTTTTGCTCAAATAGATGCCTCTACAGGAGATGCTGATGCTGGAAAAGCATTATTTAAAGCTAACTGTGCTGCTTGTCATAAGCTTTATAAGAGGTCTACAGGTCCTGCATTGTATGATGTAGTACAGAAGTATGATGAAGATTATGAGTGGTTAGGAAAATGGATCAGAAACTCGACTGCATTAATCGCTACAGGTGATGCGCGTGCAAATGCTATTTTTGAAGAGTTTAATCAAACTCCGATGAATACCTTTGAAGGGCTATCTGATGCAGATGTTAGTAATATACTAGCGTATACAAATACTGAGCTAGTAGATCCTTGTGTAGCTAATCCAGAATTATGTAATCCAAATAAAAATACAGAAGGAGGAGGAGAAGGAGTTTCAAATAATATCATTCTTGCGATTCTAGGATTGGTGTTATTGCTTCTAGTGGCTGTATTGTATATAGTAAATAATACCCTTAAGAAATTTGCACAGGCACAAGGTATTGCTGTTGCAGATGAAGAAGAGCGTAAGCCGCTTTGGAAATCGTTTATAGAAAATCAATTCTTAGTATTGGTAAGTGTGATTTTCTTATTATTAGGAAGTGCCTATTTTGCATACGGATGGATGTCTCAAGTGGGAACCGACCAAGGGTATGCGCCAGTACAACCTATACATTTCTCACATAGAATTCACGCTGGTGATAATGAGATAGATTGTAAGTATTGTCACTCATCTGCTAGAGTGAGTAAAACTTCTGGAATTCCTTCTCTTAATATATGTATGAATTGTCATAAGTCTATAGGAGAGGTAGCGGGAGCAGAAGCAAAAGATAATTCTAGTGTAAATGCAGATTACGATAAAGCATTCTACGATAAAGAAATTCAAAAATTATACGCAGCAACAGGATGGGATGAAGCAACGCAATCGTATACAGGTGATACAAAACCTGTAGAATGGGTTCGTATCCATAACCTACCTGATTTTGCATATTTCAATCACTCACAACACGTAAGTGTAGCGGGCGTAGAGTGTCAGAAATGTCACGGCCCTGTAGAAGAGATGGAAATCATGGAACAGCACGCACCACTTACAATGGGATGGTGTATTAACTGTCACCGCGAAACAAACGTAAACGTAGAAGGAAACGAGTATTACACCAAAATACATGAACAGCTTTCTAAAAAGTACGGAGTAGAAAAACTTACGGCAGCTCAAATGGGAGGTCTTGAGTGTGGTAAGTGTCACTATTAAAGAAAACGTGTTTTTCTTTTCCGAGAAGTCGGAAAACTCTAAAATGTAATTTAGAGTTTAAAACTTAAAAGATAATAAGAAGCACAAATAAGTTATATATATGTCATCAAACAAGAAATACTGGAAAAGTGTCGATGAGCTTACTGAGAGCCCATTGGTTGAAACACTAAGACAGAATGAGTTTGTAGAAGAGATCCCGACAGATGAGTTTTTAGGTGATAAAGAAACCTTAGAAGCTTCTCAAACAACACGTCGTGACTTCTTAAAGTACGTAGGATTTTCTACAGCGGCAGCATCACTTGCAGCTTGTGAAGGACCTGTGACAAAGTCGATCCCTTACGTAGTGCAACCAGATAGAATCGTTCCTGGTGTTGCAGATTATTATGCATCTACAATTGCAGATGGATTTGATTTTGCAAGTGTACTTGTTAAAACTCGTGAAGGAAGACCTATAAAAATTGAAAATAACAAACTTGCAAAAGCTGGTTATGGAGCAAATGCTCGTGTTCATGCATCTGTATTGTCAATGTATGATCAAAACAGAGCACAAGGGCCAACAGCAGCAAGCAAATCAGTGTCTTGGAGTGATATTGATCGCGGTGTTATGAGTCAATTAAGTAGCGGTAAGAAAACCGTTTTATTGACACAGACATTTGCGAGCCCTTCTACAGAAAAATTAATTGCAGCGTTTGTTGAAAAATACCCAAATGCTTCTCACGTTGCATATGATGCAGTAGGAGAGCAATTTGCGCTTGATGCTTTTCAAGTAAAATATGGAGTACGTGCTTTAGCAGATTATGACTTCTCAAAAGCAGAAGTGATCGTATCTGTGGGAGCAGATTTCTTAGGAGATTGGAACGGTGGAGGATATGATGCTGGTTATACAAAAGGACGTATACCAAAAAATGGTAAAATGTCTCGTCATTTCCAATTTGAGGCAAATATGTCTCTATCAGGAGCCAACGCAGATGTACGTATTCCTGTAACTCCATCACAACAAAGAACAGTGCTTAATGCTTTAGCTGGAGGATCTACTGCAAATCTTCCTGAGAATGTGAAGAAAGCAATTAATACAGCTAAAAATGAATTAAGAGCAGCAGGTAGTAAAGGTATTGTAGTTACAGGATTACAAGATGTGCCTTCACAAACTAAAGCTTTAGAGATAAATGCAAATAGCGAGGTGATTGATGTTGCTGCCCCTAGATTAACACGTTCTGGAGATACACGCCAAATTGATCAACTCGTAAAAAATATGAAAGCAGGTCAAATAGGAATGTTAATTATGGCAGGAGTAAATCCTTCATATACACTTCCTAATGCAACAGCTTTTGATGAAGGCCTTGCTAAAGTAGCTGTGACAGTTGCTTGTTCTATGCGTGTAGATGAAACAGCTTCAAAAGCTACTCATGTAGCTCCTACTCCTCATTACCTTGAAGCTTGGGGAGATGTGCAAATAAAACAAGGAGAAGTTAGTATTACACAACCTACAATCCGTCCGTTATTTGATACAAGACAATTTCAAGATAGCTTATTGACTTGGATGGGTAATGATCAGTCGTATTATGATTATCTGAAAACGACTATGAGTGCTGCAGGTATTTCTTTTAATAAAGCAGTACACGATGGTGTTGTGATGACTGACGCTTTTGCGAAAGCAATAACAACAAATACAGAGGCATCTATTACTGAAGATGCCGGTCTTTCAAACACTTCTCAAGAAGGTGGATATGAATTGACATTATATACAAAAATAGCTATGGGAGATGGTAATCAAGCAAATAACCCTTGGTTACAAGAGATGCCAGATCCTATAACTAGAGCTACTTGGGATAATTATATTACCATGTCTGAAGCTGATGCTAAGAAAGATGGTTTATGGTTAGATCGCAGTACATTCTTTACAGAAGCGCGTCATGACGCAAATGGAGGATTGAATGGTACTTTAGCAAAAATAACTGTTAATGGAGTTGAAGTAATAGCTCCAGTAATGGTACAACCTGGACAAGCAAACGGATCGATTGGTCTTGCTTTAGGATATGGAAGAACTACTTCTATCCAGAAAGACATGCAAACAGGTGTGAATGCATATCCGCTAATGCAGAACTATAGTGTTACACAAAATGTAACTGTAGAAAAAGTAAACGGAGTTCATGAGTTTGCAGTAATACAATTGCACAATACCTTAATGGGACGTGGTGATATTGTAAAAGAAACAAGACTTGAGATTTTTAATACAAAAGATAAGAAATTCTGGAATGCTGTTCCTGAAGTGTCAAAAAATCATCAAGAGTATGAAGTAACTTCTCCAGAAGTTGATCTTTGGGATGAATTTGATCGTTCTGTAGGACATCATTTTAATCTTGGGATAGATTTGAATGCCTGTACAGGATGTGGAGCTTGTGTGATTGCATGTCACGCAGAAAATAATGTTCCAGTTGTAGGTAAATCTGAAGTACGTCGTAGTCGCGATATGCATTGGTTACGTATTGATAGATATTATTCTTCTCAAGATACTTTTGAAGATGATAATGCTAAAAAAGATGGCTTTAGTGGTCTTTCTGGAGACAATGGCTCTTTAGGCGGATTTGGTGAGATGGAAGATCCAGCGGCAAACCCGCAAGTGGCTTTCCAACCAGTAATGTGTCAACATTGTAATCATGCTCCTTGTGAGACTGTATGCCCAGTTGCTGCAACATCGCATGGTCGTCAAGGTCAAAACCACATGGCATATAATCGTTGTGTAGGTACTCGTTATTGTGCAAATAACTGCCCATATAAAGTACGTCGTTTTAACTGGTTCTTATATAATGGTAATGATGAGTTTGATTACCATATGAATAATGATCTAGGACGTATGGTGATTAATCCTGATGTTACAGTACGTTCTCGTGGAGTAATGGAGAAGTGTTCTATGTGTATGCAAATGACACAAAAAACAATTCTTGATGCTAAACGTGATGGTCGTCAAATTAAAGATGGAGAATTTGCTACAGCATGTTCAAATGCATGTACAAATGGTGCATTGACTTTTGGAGATGTAAATGATCATACAGGTGATGTATATCATAAATCAAAAGATGATAGAATGTATCACTTACTTGAAAGTGTTGGAACAAAACCAAATGTGTTCTACCAAACGAAAGTGAGAAATATAAAAAAGGCTTAATAACAAACTAATCTAAAGAACTAATTATATAGGATTATGGCGCATTACGAAGCACCTATACGAAGACCACTAGTTACCGGAGATAAGACATATCACGATGTAACGTTAGACGTTGCAGCTCCTGTAGAAGGACGTGCTAATAAATCTTGGTGGATAGTGTTTACTATAGCACTAGCTGCATTTCTATGGGGAATAGGCTGTATTATTTATACCATTTCAAATGGTATAGGTAGTTGGGGTCTAAACAAAACTGTAGGATGGGCTTGGGATATTACCAACTTTGTATGGTGGGTAGGTATCGGACACGCAGGAACATTAAT
>CAYYSK010000125.1:0-9581 GCA_964474345.1 uncultured Flavobacteriaceae bacterium | reverse complement strand
AATCCAACAGAAAATGTGTCTTTAGATCTTCGCCAAAATGGTAATAATCTCAATTTTGAGAGAATAGGCTCTAATTCATTAACACGTTCTTTACGATTTGTTCAGACACAAGCATCTCCTAGTTTGATCATACGTAGTTTTAACTAGTTTAAATCAAAGTAAGTTTGTTTTGATAAAAAAAATAAGATATGACATAAAACTAGCCTTAATTTTACTGGTATCAGTACACATTCCGCATGAAGTTTTTGGGCAGTTTTATAATAAAGAAGTTGTAGCAAAAATTAATATAGAAGCGGGTAGTGAATTTTACATTTTTAAAGCAACTACAGAAAACAAAACTAATGTAGGGTATAGTTTGCGTTATGAGTATACTCTTTATGTTACAGAAGAAAATGGAGAGGTTTCAAAATCTAGTCAAGAAAACAGGTTTTTTATAGAAGCATATCATAAAAAAATTCTCAATAAACTAACACTAAATTATAATTTTGAAAAGAAGTGTATTATCCTATTTCTAATCTATGATGAAAATGATAAAATTGTTGGGAAAGATCGTTTAGAATTAGAACAAGGCGGGAAAACTAAAATAAAAAGTAAAAATAAATTTGCTCAAGCTAATACCAATTTAAATAAGGGGACTACCCAAAATAAATATATTCCTAAAGGATTTATCAATAAAAAATTAATCACAAGATCTGGAAAAGATTTTTTCAGATACTTCTATTCTGATTTTTATAACCTTGATGTTGTTACAGATAAGAATATTTCTATAGAAGAAAAATTTGGAAGAGGAAGAAATACAAGAATAGTAGTTAAAGTAGAAGATAAGATAGTATTACAGTTTTTTACTCAACCCAGAAAAGATTTTTTAGTAAGTGCTGCAAAAACAGCGTTGAGTAGAGTTCTTGCACAAATTCAACTTTTAAATAAACAACAACAAATACAATACTAATATGTATAAAAAACTTATATTTTTTTGTTTAATAGCATTTATATTTAATGTACCATCTTGGGGACAACAGTTTTCGTATAAACCTATCAGTCCTTTTTTTGGCGGTGATACATTTAATTATCAGCAAATTTTAAGTTCTGCAAATGCACAAAACTCTCTACAAGATCCTAATGCTAGGCAACCAGACCCTAGAAGTGCTTTAGAACGTTTTGGAGATAATATAAATAATCAAATCTTTAGTCAACTTACACGTACACTTACAAGACAGCAATTAGATCAAATAGGAAATTTTACGCAACCAGGTACTTTTACAGCGGGAACACTTGCTATTGAAGTTTTTGAGTCAACAGAAGGCATTGTTATAAATATATTAGACACGAGCAATGGTGAAGAAACTCAAATTGTAGTTCCTAATTAATATATCCCAGAATCATGCGTATTATTAAAAGGCTTTTTGTCATTGGTGTTATTTATTTATTTACATCTTGTGCTGCTTATTTTAATCAACCTTTTACTCAAGACGGAGCCCGTGTAGGAGAACGAACTATCTCGTCAGATTTATTAAGTAATCTTCCAGAAGCACAAGCTCCCGTTGAAGTTGCAGTATATAACTTCGGAGATCAAACAGGGCAATTTAAACCTATAGAAAACGGTAGTACTTTTAGTACAGCAGTAACACAGGGTAGTACTTCTATATTGATAAAGGCTCTTGAGGATTCAGGTTGGTTTAGACCTATAGAAAGAGAAAATTTTAATAACCTTTCTAATGAAAGAAATATTATAAAAAACACACAACTTGAGTATATAAAAAACTTAAACCCTAATCAACCTCCTTTGCCACCTCTTTTATATGCTGGATTAATTCTTGAAGGAGGGATCGTATCTTATGATACAAATATTGTCACAGGAGGTGTTGGTGCTCGTTATTTTGGACTTGGAGGATCTGCACGATATAGACAAGATAGAATAACAATATACTTAAGAGCAGTATCAACTACAAATGGAGAGATATTAAAAACTATTTACGTCTCAAAAACAATACTATCACAAGCTCTTGATGCTAGTTTTTTTAGATTTGTCAAGTTTCAACGTCTTTTAGAAGCTGAGACAGGGATTACTCAAAATGAACCTGTGCAAGTTGCTGTAAAAGATGCTATAGAAAAAGCAGTACATGATTTAATTGTAGAAGGGGTTAAGGACAAATTGTGGAGTAGTGCTGAAGGAGATACTGTAAATAATGAAATGATAAAAGAATATGAAGAAACAAAAAGTTATGAAGAATCCTTAGGGCTTTATAATAGATTATTTGTAGATGATCCTTACAAAAACACATTAAGCCTTTATGGAGGCACAACACTTATTGATGGTGATTTCTCAACAAAAAGATTAGGATTTTATTTAGGCGGAACGTATCAAAGAGAGATCAATCGTTTTTTTGATATTGGAATAGACGGAGCCATATTTGATTTGAATAATGGAGAACAATATCAAAACATATTTGGTAGTGTAGGCGTCAATGGTATTTTATACATATTGCCTAAGGACAATGTAGCTCCTTTTATTTACGGAGGCCCAGGAATTGTAATAGATGTTAGAGAAACAGTCAATCAACAAACATTGTTTGGTCGTACATTTTTTAAATTTCAATATGGAGCTGGAATTCAATATAAAATTAATCCTAAAATTGGAATTAAAGTCTTTGGAGAACATAACATTGTTTTAAGTGATGAATTAGATTTCAGAATTAATGGTAATAGAGATGATTTTTATTTCAATTTTGGTTTAGGAGTTAATTATAATTTTAATTGGAAAAATAAAAATAAATCAAAAGAAAAAAACCTTTCTACAAGTGATACAAAAAAAAGAAAATAAAATGTTGAAAAATAATACGCTTTTACTAATTGTTATTTTTATTATATCCTTATGTGTAGGATGTAGTGAAGATACCATAGATGAAGAGTTTTTTGGAGATCTTATTGGCACTGTAGTTTCTGCAGATTCTAATGAGCCATTAACGAATGTAAAGATAACCACTAGCCCTTCTACATCAACAGTCTTTTCTGATAATAATGGGAATTTTACACTTCGAAATATTAGAATAGATAATTATTCTGTTATGGCAGAACTTGATGGATATGATATTGGTTTTGAAGGTGTAGAAATATCGGAAGGAGTTGAGTCTGTTGTAGCATTTGAGCTTGCCTTAACAAGCACAATAAATGATCCTCCTCTAGCTCCTGTACTTATAAGTCCAGAGGACGAAACTAATGATTTGGAAGTAGAAGTTATTTTTGAATGGGAACCTTCTGTATCTATGGAAGATGAGTTGACATATACATTAGTACTTCGTAATATTTTAACCAATGAAAATAGAGAATTTGTCGTTGTAGATGAAACTACTATAACTGTTTCAGATCTTGAGTTAGGAGCAAATTATTTATGGCAAGTAATGGTTTCTGATGGTGTTAATGCTCCTGTATCTTCTGTATTCCGCACTTTTTCTACTTTATCATTTCCATCTAATCCTTTCTTGTTTGTAAAAAAAGAAGGACCTAATAATGTGATCTTCTCGGGAGCAGGTGAAGCAGGTAATCAAGAAACACAAACTGATGAAAATTTATTTCAACTCACTGATGATGGTACAAACAGTTTTCGTCCACGAAGAAATACTCAAGTACAGAAAATTGCTTTTTTAAGATCTGTAGGAGGAGAAACTCATATTTTTACCATGGATCTTACAGGAGAAAATGTAGAACAATTGACTAATATAGTTCCAGTTGCTGGATTTAGACAGGAAGAACTAGATTTTTCATGGTCACCTGATGGTAGTTATATATTATATCCCTTTTTTGATAGATTATATAGAGTAAATCTCGATAATTCAGGAGAGATAGAAGTGTATACAACTCCAGATGGGTCATTAATATCTGAGGTTGATATACAAGATTTAGATGAAGATGTTATATTATTAAAAACTAATAATCTTGATGGATATGAAGCACGTATATTTACTATAAGACTATCAACTCAAACAATTCAAACTATTATATTAGAGGGAGTGCCAGGTGCCGCTGGAGGAGCTCAAATTAGTGCTAATGGGAATATCGTATTGTATAACCGTGACATTGATGAAACAGAAGTCCCAGATGCTAGTTATAGGATATTTAATAGTAGAATATTTGTATTTAACATGGCAAGTGGGACATCAAACCAAGTAGATACTACTGTTGTTACTGGAGAAAACGATCTTGACCCTAGGTTTTCTCCTACAGAAGGAGCTATTATTTTTACTCGCGTTCAAAATAACGAAGGAGCTATACCTAGTGTTTATATAGCAAGCCTTTCAACGACAGGTGATTTAGATGACGATGAACTATTCACAGCAGCAAATATGCCTGATTTTGAATGATAATGAAATGTTAGTTTTACCTGCTTTCGCGAAAGCAGGTATTGTAAATATCTATTGAATTATCAGAAAATATTTTTCTTATTTATTATTAATTGTGATATATCTGATAAGAGATAATTAGTCTATAAATTGTTTTGCGTTTATATCGCTAACATATTTTAATCTAGATTTAACAAAAATACAACCGTAGCTAAGGATATATCTTTCTTTCATTTTGTCACTTTATAATTGATCAAATTAAGTATAACATTTTAATTTCTAAAGACCTCTACTCTTTTATAGAATGTTTTATAAGAGTATTTTTACCTGAATTATGCGTTAGGAAATCTATTACATCACAAAACAACTGCAAACACTACCACTACGCTGTATTTTTCACTTTAATTCTAGTGATGCTATGCCTAAAAGCAAGAAATTACTAGTGTTTATTGTCATTTTACATTTTATTACGAAACCTTAATACATAATTCGAATTTAAAGGTGAGAGTGCATTCATTAAAATCTTTTACAAAAGTTAATTTCTCATTGCTTTTTTAAGTAATAATTTAACCTCTTTATCACTTGCATAATCTAAGGCAGTTTCTCCTTTTAATGTTTTTAATGTCAAGTTTGCTTTATTAATTATTAACATCTTTGTAATATCAATAAAATTAGCTCCTCTATAGGCTGCTATATGCGTTGCAGTCTCTCCATTGTTATTTGTAGCGTTTATATCAGCACCATTCTCTAGTAAGAAACGAACTGTTTGAATATTTTCAACATCTATCTCCTTTATACAGATTAATAATGGAGTTTCATTTGTATCATAGATATAATTTATATCAATACCATTATTAATAAGTGTTTTCACTCCAAAAAAATAATTTACTGAGATAGCATCTTTTAGTAGTTTTGGTGAAGTTTGCGCACCTACTTTTAACAGGTATTTTAATATATGATCTTGTTTATAATAAATAGCATCCCAAAGGCCTTTTTGAACTTCGAATCCTTTTTCCTCCGAAAGGTACTTTACAACCTGTAAGTTCCCTTTTCTACAAGCTATAGATAATGCATTTTCGTTTATAGAAGTTACATTTTTTATAAGCATAAGAATAATGTCTTCGTTTTTAGTCTCCATTGCATCTTTGAATGCTTCATCGGCTGAAGCTCCTTTTTCCAAGAGATAGGAAGTTATATTAACATTTGCTGTTTCTGCGGCTACTTTAATGGCGTTATTCACATCTGCATTCCCTTCTTCTATAAGTACTTTTGATAATTCAAGATTTTCTACTTTTACAGCGCTTGTAATTAACTCTGGATCCATAGTTTTTGCACCTTTAGAGATTAGATATTGTACAATCGGTATATTTTCTATACGTACTGCAGTTTCTATTCCTTCATTTGGGTTTGCACTATTATCAACTAAGAGTGTGACTATATCTAGGTTTTCATTTTCTACAGCGATAGGGACTACGTCACTTGTATTATTGAGTTTATTATTTTGAGCTAAAACTAATTGTGTGAATTCTAAATTATTTCCTTTAACAGATTCTTGAAGTGCTATTTCATGAGAGCCACCATAGGTAACAAGAGCATCTTTAAAAAGATGAATATCTTCTCTAGCAAGAGCATAAGAAAATACAGGTTCTGGAATTGCTTTATTTTTTAAAGCTATTTCAATAGCAGGTTTGTTCTCTTTTAAGATAGCGTACTGTAATGCTTCAGAAGATTTACCTCCATTTTTAAGCCCCATATCCAAAATGTCAATGTTTTTATTATCTATAGCTATTTCTACAGCAGTATTCGTACCTATTTTTGCATTTTTATCAATAAAATACTGGAATAAATTGGTGTCATTAATAGATGCTGCTACTTCTAATGATTCATGGGTAGCTTCTGTAACAGGAATAACTATGTTTTTAAGTTCAAGATCACCAATTTCTGCTGCTTTTGATAACATGGATGCATCAGCAGTAGCTCCCATAGATATAAATTTTGAAGCAAGCTCGGTGTCGTCATTTTCTATTGCAAGTAATAGCTCTTTTTTTCCAGCTTCAAAAACTTCATACTCTTCACTCATTAATGCCTTTACAGCAGGATAGTAACCTAGCCGTAAAGCAAAAGAAAGATCGTTATTTCGTGGTTGAGCTCCTTCTCTAAAAAGAGCATAAATAACGGGAGCACTTTTAAAAGCAACTGCTTTATAAATCATATTATTTTTAGGAATAGCACCTCTTTCCAATAGTATAAGTGCATATTCAGGATTGAAATTTTGTCGCTCAAAAAGAATATCAAGGTCCTGTGTAGAAGCTCTAGCTCCTTTATCTAATATATAATTTAGAATTTTTGCAGGTTGTTTGTTTACAATAACAGCTTTTATAAGACCTTGAGCATTTGCATTTGCATTCCTTAAGAAAAACTCTTGTAATCTTTTCATATTTCCAGTGACTGCAGCTGTAACTAGTTCTGAATCTATTACATAATTATACTGTGTGTTTATGTTTTTAAGAAGAACAGTTTCTTTTATTAATTCCATTGTATAAACCACTTCATAAATATGATCGTCTACTGATGTAAGCGTGATCGTTTTCTGCACATTGCTTAATAATGCATCTTTATAATATGTTTTTGCACCTTCTGAACCAGCAACTCGCAATCGCTTTCTGTCTTTACTTTTAAATAATTTTTTAGTGTCATCCCATACACTCATATATCCATATTCAATATCTTCTGGCTTGATAGTTACAATAACTTGTTTGTCCAAAGTAACTACTTCATCTGTGATAAGAGTTTCGAGACGTAATCCACCTCTTTCAATGAGAGGTTTTGTATGGAGAAGGGCTTCGTCTTTTGAAAAACCTCCAAAAAATATATCGCCTGTGTAATCATCTCCTTCTGTTTTCACAGGTCCCATACTCTTTTTTACGAAGCTGGTAATTTTTTGTTTGAACCGAAGCGAATATTTTTTAAAAAAAGAATTGCTTTCTTTTTTGCTTAGTTGTTTACGAGCACTTTCTATCGCTACTGTAGTTATACTATCTAGCAATCGGATTTTTTTAGATTTATTTTTGATAGTAGGTAATGACATTGAACGTAGAATTTCTACAGTAGGAGTCATTCTTACTTCAATGGGTGATTGTGTTTTTTTTGATATTGTTTTTTCCCAAGTAGTAAACCAAGATGCATCTATAGTACCTCCTACACTATAAACTCGACCTTTTTTTGTGTTGATATATGGATCTATATCTTCTAGATCACGTTGTTTTTGTTCAATATCAGCAATTACTTTTTCTTTAAATGTCTCTTTGTTGTATGGCGAATAGATATAATCATTTTTAGCAATAGAATTTTGTAACATAAATACGCCACCATAAGCAACTTCTTGAGCAATATGAGTGCCATACCTAGCAATAAAACCGTGAGGTGTTATATCTCTCCCTAGTCTATTAAAATCTTCTATAAAGGCACTATCTAATATGCTATTTTTTATAGGAAGTACTACTGTTTCGGTTCCTATTTTCTTTTTTGTATACACCATAAGAACTTCTGTATTTTCTGAAGTGTCATAGAGCTTATAATGCGCATTACTATTATGCGCTATATAGGGATAATTAATGCTATCACTTTCCAAAACTTTTGATTCGAATTCATGAGAGTTTGTTACAAAAAAGTAACTTTCAGGGAAGCTTTGCTTTTTCTCAGTACGTATAGAATTGCCTTGCAAAATGACTTTCCCTTTTGATGAGTTACTCCAGTCTAAAGGATCTATATATCGTATATCAAACCCGTGACCTAATACATCTTTATTAGATTGGCTATATGTGTTCTCAATAAAAAATACGACAAGTAGTATAGTAACTACTTTGATCAAACTAGTTAGTTTCAATTTTTCTATTTTTTCCAGTACTTAAGGGGGAAGATAATAATCACTACAAAATACATAAAAAGAAGATGTTATGATATATTTTTAGACGTAATAATAGATTATCTATTTGTAACACATGGTGTTATAATGACAGGGTAAGAAATTTCATTCATTATTTATTCTTTTATACGCTTTCGCGAAAGCGTATACTTCAAAAATCTACTTATTATACCTATTTTTGTCACTTCAAAATAACCTATGAGCCAAGATATTTCAAAACGTTATGCGTTACGAGGCGTTTCTGCCGGAAAAGAAGATGTGCATAATGCTATCAAAAATGTAGATAAAGGATTGTTTCCAAAAGCCTTCTGTAAAATTGTACCCGATTCTTTGACGGGAGATGATGATTATTGTTTGGTAATGCATGCAGATGGAGCAGGAACAAAATCAGCATTGGCATATATGTATTGGAAGGAGACAGGAGATCTATCTGTTTGGAAAGGAATTGCACAAGATGCTCTTATTATGAATGTAGATGATTTACTATGCGTGGGTGCTACCGATAAAATTATGTTGTCATCAACAATAGGGCGTAATAAAAATGTTATTCCTGGAGAGGTGATTTCGGCAATTATTAATGGAACTGAAGAATTATTAGAGGACCTGAAATCTTTTGGAGTAACGATACATTCTACAGGTGGAGAGACAGCAGATGTGGGAGATCTGGTTCGTACGATTATTGTAGATTCTACAGTAACAGCTCGTATGAAACGTAGCGATGTGATTGATAATGCAAATATCAAACCTGGTGATGTCATTGTAGGTCTGGCTTCTTTTGGACAAGCTACTTATGAGACGGAGTATAATGGAGGTATGGGAAGTAATGGATTGACATCTGCTAGACATGATGTATTCCATAAATATCTTGCCGAAAAATTTCCAGAAAGTTTTGATGCAGCCGTTCCTAATGATCTTGTCTATAGCGGTTCAAAAAAGTTGACAGATACTGTTGAGAATAGCCCGATAGATGCAGGTAAACTAGTGCTTTCTCCAACAAGAACGTATGCACCTATTATCAAAGAAATTCTATCAAAGTACAATGCTACTGATATACATGGAATGGTACATTGTAGCGGAGGTGCGCAAACAAAAATTTTACACTTTATAGAAGACCTTCATATTATCAAAGACAACCTTTTTAACGTACCTCCTTTATTTGATTTAATTCAAAAAGAGAGTGGTACTGATTGGAAAGAAATGTATCAGGTGTTTAACATGGGACATCGTATGGAGATTTATTGCAATGAGGCAATTGCAAAAGAGTTGATAGCCATCTCAGAATCTTTTGATGTACAAGCACAGATTGTGGGAAGGGTAGA
>CAYYSK010000124.1:0-9721 GCA_964474345.1 uncultured Flavobacteriaceae bacterium | reverse complement strand
TTTTGCAGTACATTCAAGCTGTAATAGATTTTCTAATGCATAATTCGGGTTAAATAACTTATTTATTATTTGTTGAAATCTATACGACAATTCCGTGAGCCATTCTGTCCAGTAACATCTCAACAGAGTCTATTCCGTATTTTGTATCTAGCATAGATAAGGGCGTTTGATTTTCAAAGGCATAATTAGGAATACTTAACCATCGTCTAAAACTTTCTTTGTCTCCAAAAAAATCCCAACCTTTTTCAAAAAGGATAGAGACCTCAAGAATACGTTCTGTTTGAGGTGTAGACAATCGTTTTTTATCTTTATGAATACGTTCTAATGTACGATCAGAAATATGTAACAATTGTGCAAGTTCTTGTTTTGAAAAATCAAAGGCCTCTACAGCAAGCAAAAATTTTGGATACGACAATCCTTCTCTAGAAATGTGTACTAGTCGCAACGTAGAACGATCATCCATCTCATAATCAGACGAAATCACAGGAGGTTCTGAAACCTCAGACACCTCAATATCACTACCCGATACAAGGTTTTGGACAAGATTTATAGGTGTTTTATATACCATATCATCACTCATGACAAATCAATTTTATACAAATGTACGTATTTTGTCGTAAAAAAAACGACATTTTTACAAATTTAAGATTTTGATATCGTAATTTGTTGTTTTAATTCCTTTCCATCTGCGTCTACTGCTGTAATCATATAGGTGCCTTCTTCAGGAAGAATGGCGAGTTCATGAAAAGTTTTTGTCTCTCCTACATATTGTTCATCGAGATACCAAAAAACTTTAGTGTCAGGATTACGGTGTGCTAACTTAAAGATTACGTCATTGCGTTGTTCATCAAAATCTTTAGGCAAAATCACATGTTGATTTTTCTTAGGGTATATAAAAGACATAGGTTGTTCTCCTAAAATATCGCAATCTGGATGCAAAGGAGGTAATGCATGATAATCTGGATGTTTCCCTGCATAATAAAATGCGACAGATGGAGGTAATACAAAACGAACTTCTGTTTTCATTTGATCTAATTCGTAGCAATCAGAATTGACACGATATTCTCCAGAATTTGTCACATAAATTTGTTGATGAAAATCACAACCCACACTATGAATTCCTGCATCAGGAACAGATACTTTCTTAGTATCTGGACAATATATTCCTGCTTTTGCACCACTTTTTGAACATACAACAACTTCTGTAAGTGCATCATACGGCTGTGCAAACCAACGTCCATTAGTAGGGAGTGTACGCAAGACATCAAAAAACAAAGGAGCTGCTGCTTGTATTCCTGTAATACCTGGTCTTCCTTCTCCATCTGCATTCCCCACCCAGACTCCTATAGCATATTGAGGTGTCACTCCAACGGCCCAAGCATCTTTAAACCCATAGCTCGTTCCTGTTTTCCAAGCAATAGGCTGCGCATCTTCATAAAACTGCCAATTCTCTTCTCCCGTAGGCCGATTCACATTACGTAATGTTTCTAAGGTATTGTAGATCGCTCCTGCATCAAAAACAGGTGCATCAGATTGTAATTTTAATTTATTAGAGACTTCTTGCTTCATATACGAATACCCCTGAAAAGAGTCGGATGTATATTCACTTGATGTTGATGTATAGGTTTGTAGTGTATGTGCTAATCCAGCATAGGTTTTTGTAATTTCCCACAAACTACTTTCTGCGCCTCCCAAAATTAAAGAGAGTCCATAATAGGAAGGTGGTTTATCGATATGTTGTATTTCCATTTTATGTAAATCTCCATAAAATTTATCCAGACCATAACTACGCAACATACGTACTGCAGGAATATTAAGTGATCTTGCTAGTGCTTTACTAGCAGGTACAGCGCCATTAAATTCTTTATCAAAATTTTGAGGTTGATACCCATTAATATTGGTAGGTACATCTACGACAAGGCTTTCAGGTAAGATGTGTCCATCGTCCAACATTCCAGCATATAATAATGGCTTTAAAACACTTCCTGTGCTTCTGGGACGAGACACTACATCTACATCTTTATGATGCTGTCCCTTGGTAGGCGCATTTCCCACATACCCTATAACTTCCTTGGTTTGTACATCTATCACCACAATAGAAAGATTGTATATCTCATTTTGCTGTAATTGCATATAATGCTCTTTAGACAATCTATTCAGTTGATTTTGCAGTCTATTTTGAACTGTTGTTTTAACGCGTTGTCCAGGTGCTTCTTTTCGGATACGTTCTGTAAGATGTGGCGCAACTTGAGGCAACGGGTATGGCTTTCCTGGTAATGTTTCCAGAACAGAAAGTTCGTAAGTGGTTTCATCTATCGTACCATTCTTCCAAAGCTTTTTAAGAAGTTGATTCCGCTTTCGCGAAAGCGTACTATCATTCTTTCCTGGCCTAACAACAGAAGGGTTATTAGGCAATACAGCTAATGCTGCACTTTGCCCCCAACTCAACTGACTCGCAGGGATTCCAAAATAACGCCACGAAGCTGTTTCCAATCCAACAACATTCCCTCCAAAAGGAGCATATGTTGCGTACATATTTAAAATTTCTGCTTTAGAAAAACGTGACTCTAATCGTGTTGCCTTTACAAGCTCAACAAGCTTCTCAACATACGTACGTTTATTATTTTTCCTAGAAAGCCTGATGACTTGCTGTGTAATCGTACTTCCTCCTCGTCGCTTATCAGTCGTTAGATTCTCGTATAAAGCCTTGCCCATTGCTATAGGATTAAAACCTGGATGTATATAAAAATACTCATCTTCATACAGTAAAATGCACTCTGAAAATCTTTCTGGAACACTTTCTAATGCTGGGAAACGCCATTGTCCATCATCAGCAATACGAGCACCTAACAAATCTCCTTCTCGACTCTCTATAACAGTAGATGTAGGATCTTCAAATAATATAGAAGGCAAACAAAATAACCAATACAACAGGACCAATACAAAAACCGAAAGCTTGATCTTATGCTTTTTGACTTTAGATATAATATGTTGTTTATTACTGTTCAAGTTTGTCTTTTATTTTACCCCTTCCGTCAATGGCTCCGTTCTCACTTCTCAATTGCCACCTTCCCCTTGAAAGGGAAGGAACACTTATTATTATTCTTTCTTTTACACACTAAAATCTATTTGATTTTAGCCTCCATTTAAAACTCTCCTCCTTGAAAGGGAGGAGTGGCATTCGCCAAAGCGAATGACGAGGTGGGTCTCTACTATTCTTTTACCTCTCTATTCTCAACAAAATGATCCTCAATATCTTTTAAAACACTTGGCAACAAATCAAAAACCATTTTATTCTCAAATCGAATTACTGTTAATCCTTTTGATTCTAAAAAAAGCGTTCGCTTCTCATCTCTTTCTTCTGCTGTTGGATTCATATGTGATTGCCCATCCAATTCAACAACCAACTTTTCTGATGCACAATAAAAATCAACAATATAATTTCCTACTCCATGTTGTCTTCTAAATTTTCTTCCTAATAATTTCCGCCGTTTCAAATGATTCCACAAAAAAGCTTCAGCTGATGTCAAATTATTACGCAATGATTTTCTAAAATCTTTTGTATACTTTGGATCGTGAAGTTTTGGTTTTTTATTCAAACTATTGTTTTTATAATATTTGTTTTAACCCCTTCCGTCAATTGCTCCGTTCTCACTTCTCAATTGCCACCTTCCCCTTGAAAGGGAAGGAACACTTATTATTATTCTTTCTTTTACACACTAAAATCTATTTGATTTTAGCCTCCATTTAAAACTCTCCTCCTTGAAAGGGAGGAGTGGCATTCGCCAAAGCGAATGACGAGGTGGGTCTTCACTATTCTTTTATTTTTGAATGTTCACCCATTCTCCTTTATTACGAGCATAAAATGTGTTGTCATACATAGCTTCTACTTGTGTGCCTGGCAAGTAATACCTTCCTAGGTACGACGCATTTAAGCGCACTGTAAATGTGCGACTACTTGCTCTACGCATTTCAAAGTAAAAATTGACACGATCATCCCGTATATCTATATATCGAGCAGCACCTTCTGTTCCTCCATTATCATCTGTAAAACGGGTATTCACAATCTCCCATCCACTTGGGAAAATTTGAGTTAAGGCAACATTATCTACAGAATCACGGCTGTCATTACTCACTGTAATTTGAGCAATAAACTCTTCTCCTTGTCGTAAATTAGATACGTCAATTTGTTGCCCATTTGCACCTAAGAATGTAGTAGTCACTTTAAGTTTACTATTTCCTGCGAGTTCTTCTCCTAAAGGTAACTTCCCGCTCTGAACCAAACGTACAAATACAATATTGTCTTTTGCATTTTGAACTGTAATTGTATTTGTACCATCAGAAGTAACTACATCTCGTAAAGCAATGGCTTGTTGCGAATCAATAGCAGATTGCTTTCCATTTTTTGTATACTTAAGTTTAATGGATTTTCCGCCATTTTTAATCACCATTTTCGCCATCGCTAATAATGAGTAACTCGTTTCTTGTGTACTTAACCAACGCTCTGAAGACAAAGTTTTAGCAATGGAAACGGCTAAGTCTTTTTGTTTACTATCTCCCATTACTACCATAGTTTCTAGTGCCATCGCTCTATTACGAAATACAGAACCATAGGTATGATAATTACTTCTTCTAGGTTTAAAATCAATATTAGCATTTGAGATTAGAGTTTCTGCCACTTTGCTTTGACCTACTAATGCATACGCTCCTGCAAGGCGCCACTTACTATCATTGCTTAAGTTTCTGTTTTCGCGCAAGCGGTTCATAGAAGCAAGGTCTGCTTGTCCAGCAAGTGCTAGTGTATATAAACGATACGCTTGTACCATGGTAGTATTATACTCCCGTTGTCCAGATCGCCATTCACGAGCAGCTTTCTTCTGATAACGTAACCAATTGCTCATAAACGTAAGTGGCAATGCATATCCTTTCTTTTTGGCTTCGATCATAAAATGCCCTGCATAATTGGTTCCCCAGTTATCGGCAGTGGTTTCACCTTGCCAATACCCTAAACCTCCATCTGCATTCTGGAATCTGCCTAAACGTTCAACGCCATTCTTGATATTTTCTTGAGATTCCCGTTTTTGCTCATACGTCAAATCAAAAATATCATCCATAAATAACTGCGGAAATACACTGGATGTCGTTTGTTCTACACATCCGTGAGGATAGCGTATCAAGTACTGCATACGTTTTGTAAAATCCATAGGAGGTAGGGTAGAAAATTCTAGTGCAGATGCATTAGACCCTTCAACACCAAATGTAGTATAATCAATCGTTAGATTACCCGATGCAGGCAATTCATAATCGGTTACTTTTTGTGAGATTGGATTTGGATTTTCTACATCAATCTCTACATTATAGGTTGCGCGCTCTCCATTCCCTTCGGCGATAATCTCTATCGTTTGGATATCGTTTACAGCAGCTACATCAAATTCAAAAGGAATGATTTTTTCTCCTACTTCGCTAAATGTAACGGTCTTTGTAGTACCGTCTGTTGCCTTAAAAGCTCCTGATGTTTTTACAGTAATTTTTGCTTGTTTTACTTTAGGCTCCATAGCAAAAACAGTTACTGGTAATGTCACATGTTCTCCTGGAGACAATTTTCGCGGAAGCGAACCTAATACCATTAATGGTTTACGTACAGGTGTTGTTTTTTCTGAAGCCCCATAAGCAGAAGCTGTAGGATCTCCGGCAACAACCATCGTACGCACAGATCCTACATAATTAGGCATTTGTATGGTATGCGTTTTTGTTTCGTTTTCGCTTAAAGCGAAAGGACCTAAATAGGTAACTACAGGTTTAAAACGTTCTGCTTTTCTGTTTTTAGCAGCAGCAGCAGCATCACCTCCTCCTATAGCATATATGTTATCTACACTTCCAGAATAGGCACCAATGACATAATCAAACATATCAAAACTCTTTACTCCTAATGCTTCTCTGCTATAAAAATGCTTATGAATAGATGGAGTTCTATAACGTGTTAGATCTAATAATCCTTCGTCTACTACAGCAATGGTATACGTCATAGCCTTTGCGTCTTTTTCACTGACTCTTATCGTATAGGATTCTTCAGGTTTGAGCACATCTGGCATAGTGATTTTAGGATTCAATATGGTATTTTGATCTTCTACTAGTAGCGGAATTACTCCATACAATCGGATAGGCAAATCATTTTTGGTTTGTTCATGCGCTTGTAACAATGAGATATTCACGTATACATTAGGTGCCATCTCTTCTGTGATAGGAATCTTAAATTGCGTTTCTCCTTGCTGAGCATCTACCCACCAACTATCCAATACTTGAGTGCCATTTTCTATACTGACTAACGCACGTGCCTCACTTCCAGATGGAAACGTAATCGTTGCATCTTCTCCTACTTGATACTTTTCTTTATCTGCTGAAAAGATGAGCATTTTTGCGCTTTCTGAATCACTTTGCAGTCCGCTCCAATTACGATAGAAATAAGCAATACGTCCAGTAGCATGACCACTTTCAGGGTCCACAACTCTGATTAAATAACGACCGCTTTCTTTCTCTGGAATATTTACTTGAAAGCTTGTTTTTCCATTGCTTGCCGTAGTAACTTTAAAATCTTTGACAGGAACATGTACGGTGCCTGCTTCATAATTAGAATAGTTATCACTATTGCGGTTCCACCACCAGCGCCAACGCATTTTAAATACTTTTACTTCTAAAATTCTATTCCCTTGTGGTTTTCCTTGTGCATCGGTGGTGACCAGATCAAACTCTGTATTATCATCAGTAAAGTAACTTCCATAGGCACGTCCTTTTGGAGATTGTAATCCTACAAAATGGTTAAAAGGGGCAACTTCTTTGCTAACTACATCTAGTGAAAAATCACCTCCTCCTTCGTATGCTTTGGTTACAAAAGTTGCCTTCAGCATTCCTGGCGCTCGTTTACTCAAATTCAATTGCTGATTAATTTGAGTAATTCCTTCTCCATTTAATTCCCCGTCGAGTATTGGGAGTTCTACTTCATTAAAGCTTCGTATAGGATCAAAGAAATTGTAATTAGAATAGTTTTTAAAACCACTATTGGATTTCCTAATCGTCGCATCTGTTTTTATTTTTAAGTTACGTGCAGGAGCTCCATGCAACCAAGTTACTTTTGCAGATCCTTTTAAGTTTCCGCTGGCATTTAGAATCTCATCTTCAAACGTTAAATTTACTTTTAATCGATTGGGTTTTATCGTTTCTACTTTTAGAGTTTTAGAAAAGCTTGCTCCTCCTACACGTATGGTTGCATTCCAATTTCCAGTAGGAGCTGTAGGACTTGTTGCTATTGGGAAGTAGAACACATTATTAAGCGATCTCCCTTGATCTGATGATCCTCTATTACTACTTAATACTTTGCGATAGGTGAGTTTCCCTCTAGCATCAGTCACTTCTAACTTTACAGGATGATCTTTTGGTAATGGGTTATTTGTATCATTCAACACAAACGAAAGATGAATACTATCTCCTGGACGATGTACACCACGTTCTGCATATATAAATCCTTTCAATCCTTTTTGTAACTCTTTTCCAGAGATATCAAATTTACTCATCGAGAGGGCATTCCCATCTTCTATTTTTAAATACGCATAATTTGCACCCTTTTGTGCTACTGCAAATGTTGCATGCCCTTTTGGAGTTACAGACGCAAGTCCTGTAGCATCTGTAGTCACAGATCCTATAGATTGTTTTTGATAGTTATACAGCGTGATTTTTGTATTTGCTTCTGGTGTTGTAGATACAATATCTGTTGTCGCAAAATGATAGCTATTATCTTTCCCTTTTTTTACAATAAGTGCTAGATCAGAACCTAAAATATTACTATTTATAAATTTACTTTCTTGGTAATACGCTTGATGACAAGGATTATCTTCTTGTCTCCAATTATATACTTGATTGCGCCAGCGATAAATTCTATTATCCCAATACTGTTCTTCACGTTCATCATCATTATCACTTTGTACTTCTGTATAGTCATAGTCTTCCTCATAATATTCATCATCATAGTAGTCATCGTATTCATCTTCTTCTACATTTGCATCATCAGTACACTCATAGGCCACATATCCTTTTTTAAAGCTTATCTCTATACGGTATAATGCGCCAGGATCTGCCGCAAACAAACTTGAAAGATCTATTCCATGAGCTTTCCAGCGTCCATCTGCATCTCCAAAATCATTTTCCTGTAAATTGATTGTTTTCTTTGTAACCCTTCTACCTACTCGCTTTAGGTTATAGGTATTAGTACTATTGAGAGTATTTTCTTGTAAATAATCTAAAACATTATCTTCATATATTTTAATAACACGTACATCTACATGGCTCAGATTTACTGCTTCAAAATAGAAAGGAGTACTTCCCGAATTTGGTAAAATAACACCATTTGTAATCGCTCGCACACCCGGTTTGAGTTGTTCAAAAGAAACAGTTTCAGAAAATTGATTTTTTAATTTATATCCATCGGTACTTTTTATTCCTTGAAAAACTTCTACTAAAGAATTTCCAACAATACGATTTTCGGGGTATACATGTAATACATTACCATCTACTTCAAATCTCAAATTCCCTCCTCGTTGGATAGTGACTAATCCTTTAAAATTTTGACCATCTTGTAACGGATCAGAAAAATTAATGGACATCGAAGCATTGGCTCCTAAGGTTTGATCAACATCTACAATTTTAAAATTATTACGACCAGGAATAAGTACATCATTTTCTCCTTTGGTTTCTTTAGCTCCTATTGCTTTTCCGTTCCATTGTACCTGTATATTTGCATCTTCTACGTCACGGAAAATACTATCTATTTTAAATGCATGATATCGCGCTGGCTTTTGATCACTTACCCATGTAATTGATAATTGTTTTCCATTTTGAGTTGCTGATACTAATTCTTTTGCTTTTGCGAAAGCAATCACATCAGAGCCCTCGATTTGTCCTTCTAAATATTGATATTTTTTATCATACGATTGTAATGCGCGTAGATCTACTTTAAAATCGGCTGTAATGGTTTTAAAACTAAACTCAAAAAAACGTTTGTCTTTAGGAAGATCATCATAGAGTTTATCTAGATGTACAGTTACATGATATTCTGTGTCTGACTCTAAAGATTCATTAGGCACAAATTTTAATACACGTTGTCCAGAAACAGTTAAAACTCCATCTACTTTAGGTGTGATTTTAATAAGATCTGAAGGAACGACTTGATCCACTTCAAATTGTGTCAATGCCTTTTGTAATTGTACTGTAATGGGATTTACTACCGACTGCCTCCCACTTGTGGCATACGAGATATACTCTTTGTATTTGAACAGATTATCTGTAGGTTGATCTGTATTTTTTTTATCACAAGAGACAAAAAACAATACTAAAGCTGAGACGAGAAGAAAACGGATGTTAGGCATAATGATGGTGTTAGGTTTCCTTGCTATCATCCATAATAAATGTGTAGAAAATAGCTAAAAGGGTATTCAAAAATACGTTACTAAAGATAACAGATTTTGAACTGATTGTTACTAAATAAATTGCTGTGTTTTACAGATTGAGATTGGTCATTTCAACATGCAAAAGAGTATAGAAATTTGTGTGTGGTTATAAGGGTAACGTATCTATTAAAATGTGTAGTATACAAATTTTAACATTTGGGACGGATTTAACATTTCTCTTATCTAACTTCTCTTAACAGGGTCGAAATTTATTGTTTTTCAAA
>CAYYSK010000123.1:0-9727 GCA_964474345.1 uncultured Flavobacteriaceae bacterium | reverse complement strand
CTACTTCTGGATTTTCAACACACGCGTCTTTTTTTGACTATGATAAAGATGGTGACTTAGATGTATACATACTTAATAATAGTAATGTTCCTGTACGTAGTCTTGGAAATGAAGGACAACGAGAAAAGCGCGCCCAAGACTGGGAAAACATAGACAGTCAGTTTAGAGGTGTTGGTGATTTATTAATGCGTAATGACGGCGGTACATTTACAGATGTAAGTGAAGAAGCAGGGATTTATGGATCTTTAATAGGCTTTGGGCTAGGAGTTATGGTGACAGATATCAATCATGATTTATATCCAGATATTTATATTTCAAATGATTTTTTTGAACGTGATTATCTATACATCAATAATCAAGATGGAACATTTACTGAAGAAATAAAAAAATGGACCTCTCATCTATCCTTATCGGCAATGGGAATAGATATTTCTGATCTTAACAATGACGGACTTCAAGATATCTTTATTACAGATATGCTTCCTAATGGAGAAGAACGTGTAAAGTCTGTCATGGAATTTGATGGTTACAATGTGTACAAAAGAAAACAACGCAATGACTTTTACCAGCAATTTATTCAAAACACTTTACAAATCAATAATGGAAACGGTACGTTTTCAGAAGTTGCCTATCATAGTGGTGTAGAAGCAACCGATTGGAGTTGGTCAGGATTGGTTTTTGACATGGATAATGATGGATATCGTGATATTTATGTGACAAATGGTATTAATCACGATCTTACAGATTTAGACTTTGTAGATTTTTTTGCTAACGAGATTATGCAAAGTAAAGCTACTGGACAAAAAAGAGCTATTGATTCTATCATTAATAAAATGCCTGTAAAGCCATTGGCAAACTACGCATACCATAATCAAAAAGATATCACTTTTAAAAATGCTGCAGAGGAGTGGGGGTTTAATACCTTAAGTATGTCTAATGGTGCTGCTTATGGAGACCTTGACAATGATGGCGATCTTGATCTTGTTGTGAATAATGTCAATATGGAATCCTTTATTTACAAGAATAATACAGAGACAGACAGAGATCACAACTATATTAAATTAAAATTTAAAGGAGAAGGCAAAAACCCTTTTGCCATTGGAACCAGTGTACGTTTATATCACGGAGACAATACGGTTATCCAAGAATTAATTCCCTCAAGAGGATTTCAATCTTCTATGGAACACGGAATGACTATTGGTTTAGGAACTTCTCAAAAAATAGATTCTTTACGTGTGATCTGGCCTAATGACAAAACACAAACATTTAACAATATAACAGCCAATCAGACAGTACAATTAAATATCACTGATGCTACTGAAAACTATACAGTTCCTGTTCCTAAAAAAGTAAACAAACTCTTTAATGAGGTGTCTAACAAATACCTTACTGCTCATAAAGAAAATGAATACAGTGATTTTGATTACGAGGGGTTAATTGCAAAAAAATTATCCCAAGAAGGTCCATCTCTAGCCGTAGGTGATATTAATGGCGATGGGAATGAAGATGTATTTATAGGAGGTGCTAGAGGTCAAGCAGGAATACTATATATTCATAAAGGAAATGGTATCTTATCTAAAGACTCTAGTTCTAAAATTTTTGAAGTTGATGCTTATTTTGAAGACTCTGCTGCTTCATTTTTTGATGCAGATGCAGATGGAGATCTAGACCTGATGGTAGGTTCTGGTGGCAATGAAGTAACAAAAAAGGAAGATTACAGCCTTCGTTTATACATAAACAATGGGAAAGGTGCTTTCGCGAAATCAGAAAAATCAGTTCCATCTGCTTTCCAAAATATGTCTGTCATTGTACCTTATGATTTTGATGAAGATGGTGATATCGATATTTTTGTAGGATCTCGTAGTGTGATTGCTATTTATGGAATTGATCCAGAACATCTATTCCTTGAAAATAAAGGCAATGGAGAATTTATAAATGCGACAGGTCGTGTTGCGCACGCATTGAAAAATGCAGGAATGATCACCGACGCTACTTGGGCAGATATGGATGCCGATGGTAAAAAAGATCTCGTCGTTACTACCGAATGGGGAACCACTCAACTATATAAAAACTCAGGAAGAAGACTCTCCTCTATGCAAAGCTCGTTAGACAATCTTTCTGGATGGTGGAATACTGTAGAAACATCAGATCTTGATAATGATGGAGACCTTGATCTTGTGCTTGGAAATGAAGGAACAAATATCCATTACAAGCCAGAAGAGGGAGCTCCTATGAAGTTATATATTAATGATTTTGATAATAATGGAACGATAGAACAGATTACCACCTTTCATAAAGATGGAAAAGATTACCCATTACATCAAAAGAAAGAGCTTACAGGGCAATTAGTGTCTCTTAAAAAACAAAACATCAAAGCATCAGATTATGCAAAGCGATCTATCGATGCTCTTTTTCCTAAAGAAATATTGGATGTTTCTATTGTAAAGCAAGTACAGACGTCTTCTTCTGTGATTGCTATTAATAACGGAAATGGCCAATTTGAAATACAAGAACTCCCTGTACGTGTACAATTATCTTGTGTATGTGGGATTGCATGTACAGACATCAATAATGATGGAAACATAGACCTTGTGATGGGAGGAAACAACTTTGAATTCAAACCTCAATATTCTCAACTCGATGCTAGTAGTGGTAGTGTGCTATTAGGCGATGGTAATCTAGGTTTTGAATGGCAAGATTATAATACTAGCGGTTTTGAAATACGCGATGAGATTAAACACCTATCTACATTTAAAGATAAAAATGGGGCAACTTTCCTAATTGCAGCAATAAATAATCAAAAACCAAGAGTCTATAATGGCGGTAATTAAACATATAGCGCTTATAGGTTTTCTTTTTCTCTTATGTGGTTGCACACAAGAAAACACCTTGTTTAAAAACTCTTCTCCTAAGGATACAGGAATCATCTTTGAAAATACACTTACAGAAAGTGATGATTTTAATATTATAGATTACCTCTATTTTTATAATGGTGGCGGACTTGCTGTAGGAGATATTAATGGAGATACATTACCAGACATCTTCATCTCGGGTAATCAAGTGAAAAACAAACTCTACCTCAATAAAGGAAATCTCAAATTTGAAGACATTAGTGATGTAGCTGGCATTGGAGGTAATAGTACTTGGAATACAGGCGCTGTGATGGGGGATGTAAATGGAGATGGTTTGCTTGATATTTATGTATGTGCTGTTGTAGGTATTAATGGTTTTGATGGGTATAACGAACTATACATCAATAATGGAGATACTACTTTTACAGAGAGCGCTTCTGCCTACGGATTAGACTTAGACACGTATAGTTCTAATGCTGCCTTTTTAGATTATGACTTAGACGGTGATTTAGATATTTATATTTTAAATCATGCAGTACACACACAAGATTCGTATGGAAAAGCATCTCTCAGATACAAACGTAATTATGAAACTGGAGATAAACTCATGCGTAATGATGGGAATACATTTACAGATGTAAGTGAAGAAGCTGGAATTTTAGGAGGCATCAATAGTTACGGATTGGGCATTGCTGTTGCTGATTTCAATAAAGATGGGTGGCCCGATATTTATATAGGAAATGACTTTCATGAAGATGATTATTATTATTTGAATAATAGAGATGGTAGTTTTCGCGAAAGCTTAAAAGACTACTTTGGGCATACTTCTCGTTTTTCTATGGGTAATGACGTAGCTGATATAAATGGAGATGGATGGCCAGACTTAATTTCTCTAGATATGTTACCCGAAGACGAACGTGTCCTCAAATCATCCGAAGGAGATGATAATATACAAACGCAGAAATTACGTATTGATCGTTTTGGATATCACTATCAATTTACACGTAATATGTTATATGTAAACCAAAAAGGATATGATTATCAAGAGACTGCTTTATTAAGTGGTGTGGCAGCTACTGATTGGAGTTGGAGTGCCCTCTTTGCTGATTTTGATCAAGATAGTCAACAAGATCTGTTTATCTCAAATGGAATTCCAAAACGTCCTAACGATTTAGATTATATCCGATTTATTTCTAGTGATCAAATCCAAAATAAAATAAGTAATACCAAACTTATTGATCAAAAAGCATTGGAATTAATGCCAAAAGGAAACACCCATAATTATATATTTAAAGGAAAAGGGCAACTTGCTTTTGAAGATGTATCTGGTAACTGGACAAAAAAAGATACGCTGGTTTCTGGAGCTACAGCTATTGCCGATTTGGACAATGATGGAGATTTGGATATTATCACAAATAATATCAATACAACACCTCAAGTATATCAAAACACAACAGATGCTACTTCAAATTATTTAAAAATACGTTTTGAGTATACAAAAGGAAACACACTAGGTATAGGGACTAAAGTTTACTCCTATCACCAAGGACAATTACAATACAAAGAGCTCTATACTGTACGAGGTTTTCAAGCCTCTTCAGAGCCTATACTTCATTTTGGATATGGATCTTCACAGAAAGTAGACTCGTTGAGAATTATCTGGCCAGATCGTACATTACAAACAATTAAAAACGTTCAAGTAAATCAGGCACTTACCATTTCTCCGAAAGGCAATACACCATACAATCATATTATTGACATCTCTAAAAACGAACTATTGTTTAAAAAAATTCCTGATAACTTAGGTATTAATTTCACTCATGAAGAAGATCGATATATCGATTTTAATCGTCAGAAATTAATTCCATATCAGGTTTCTGATAGAGGTCCTGCTATTGCCATAGGAGATATCAATGGAGATCAGAAAGATGATATCTATTTTGGGAGTTCTAAGTTCTTATCTTCAAAAGTTTTCCTTCAGGATAGCACAGGATTCATTGAAGTATCAGTACCAGAAATCACAAAAGAATCGGTAACTGAAGATGTCGTTGCTACACTTACAGATTTTGATCAAGATGGACGTGATGATTTATTTGTTGGTACTGGAGGTGCTGATTTTTACAACAAAGCAAAAGCACTTAAAGATCTATATTTTAAAGCACAAGACACTACATTTATAAAGCAAGCACTTCCTGAGAGTTTTCAAAATGCATCTACACTCGCTATTCATGATTATGATAATGATGGTGATCTAGATGTTTTTGTAGGAAATCAAGCCATTACCAATAATTTTGGAAGGCCTTCACAATCATTATTATTAAACAATGACAAAGGAGTCTTGAATATAGATTCTCGTCATACATTTGATGATGTCGGTATGATTACAGATGCTATATGGAGTGACTTTAATGGGGACGAGACTAAAGATCTTATCCTTATAGGCGAATGGATGGCACCACAATTTTACGCAAACACACAAGGAACACTTCACAAGGTTGATCTTTCCAATACATCACTTAATGGATTATGGCAAGCTATTGAACCTTTTGATATGGATAATGATGGAGATCTGGATTATATTCTAGGGAATTGGGGACAAAACAGTAAGTTTTCTGCTTCTCCTACAGCCCCTATGCATGCGTATCTAGATGACTTTGATACTAATGGGCAATCTGAAACTATTATTGCTATTGAGAAGAATGGGGAATATTACCCATTGTTAGGACTTAACGAACTTGGAGCTCAAATGACATATCTATTTAAGAAGTACACTTCTTATAAAAGTTTTGGAGGGCAAACAGTAGAAGATATATTTGGAAAAAAAGCGCTCTCAGAAAGCACAAAACTTACCGTTCATACATTACAATCTGGGTATCTTAAAAATGAAGGAGGACAATTTACATTTATCCCTTTTGGCGAAAGCCTACAAACGGCACCCATCATGGCATTTACATCCTATGACTTTGATAGAGATGGACAAAAAGAGGTACTTGCTGCTGGCAACTACTTCGGTGTAAAACCTTTTCATGGAAGGCTAGATTCTTTCTCTGGAGCATTGCTTAAAAGTGATGGAAGTAGTACATTAGGGCATATATTAGGACTCGATCTAGCACAAAAATCAGTAAGACATCTTACTGTATTATCACTACATACAAAAGATTATTTATTAGTTACTTTTAATAACGACAAAGCACACGTATACAAATTACAAAAATAAACGCATGATGAATAGAATGATTTTCCGTTTTTTTGGAGCAGCAGTCATAGCTCTTTTCTTCACTTCTTGTGAAGAAAAACCATCAGGACCCATAGTCATTACTGCAGAAGATTTTCACAGATCTGTAGATAATGTAACACAAGTAATGATTCATGATATATTTTCTCCTCCACAAGCAAGTAGAATATACGCATACCCTAATGTTGCTGCTTATGAAATATTATCCAGTACACATTCAGAGTACAATTCTCTAGCAACTCAATTAACAGATTTTGGTACTATCCCAAAACCTACAATTACAGAAAATCTGAATTATGATCTTGCCGCCTTAGTAGCTCATATAGATTTAAGTAGACGTCTTGTCTTTTCTGAAGAAATGATTACTGTAAACAGAGACAGCCTCTATCAGGTTTGGGGAAACCAAAACCAAAAAGAATATGAAACTTCAAAAACATATGGTCTTGCTGTAGCAGAATACGTTGCAACTTGGATGGATGGTGATTTATACAAAGAGACTAGAACGATGCCTAAGTTTTCTGTAATTACAGATGACCCCTCAAGATGGCAACCTACTCCTCCTGCTTATGGAGACGGGATAGAACCTCATTGGAATAGAATACGTCCTTTTGTTATAGATTCTGCAGCGCAATTTAAACCAGAACCTCCACCAGCATTCTCTATGGATAAATCTTCTGATTTTTATAAAGAACTAAAAGAAGTATATGATCTTAGTGAAAGTATTACCAAAAAAGGAGATGATGCCGAGGAAATTGCAATTGCCCAATTCTGGGATTGTAATCCATATGTTTCTGTAACTCGTGGACATTTAATGTTTGCTACAAAAAAAATTACTCCTGGGGCACATTGGATTGGAATTGCAAAAATTGCTTCTAGAAAAACGGGGCATGATGTTATGCAAACAATGTATACGTATACAAAAACATCCATATCGATTGCAGATGCTTTTATAAGTTGTTGGGATGAGAAGTATAGGAGTAATCTTGTACGACCAGAAACACTCATTAATGAACATTTTAATGATAGTTGGCAACCTATTTTACAGACACCACCATTCCCTGAGTATGTAAGTGGTCATTCTGTAGTTTCTGGAGCTGCATCAGAAGCGTTAACAAGTATTTTTGGTGACGGATTTTCATTTGTAGATGATACGGAGTTACCTTATGGGCTTCCAGTACGAAACTTTACATCTTTTAGAAATGCTGCAAGCGAAGCTGCTGTGAGCAGATTATATGGAGGAATACATTATCGAGCTGCTGTAGATAATGGTCTTATTCAAGGAAAGAATCTAGGAAGGTTTGTTAATGCAAAATTAAAAATGAAAATCAACAACACTCAAGCATCTAATTAATACGTTTTTCTATATGAAAAAAATAGTATTTATAATTAGTATCATCATCGTTGTTATTGCATCTGCTTGGTATCTTACAAAGCCTTATGATTATGTAGTTCGCTTTACAGCAAAAACAACAGTAGGTACTATTAATCAATCTATAAAATCTTGGTATGCAACAAATAATGCTGTTAAACTTGTAACTCAAAGTCAATTTAACGAATTGAAACAACAGTTCACTTTTGGAGATTCTACCCACGTGTATACTTGGAAAATACAGTCTCTTACAGATTCTACTTCACGCGTAAAAGTCTATATAAAAGATACAGATCATAGTATTGCAAATAAATTGGCAATTCCTTTCTCAAAAACAGCTATAGAAAAACGTTCTGAAGCTACTGTAAAAGAGTTTTATGAAGCTCTTAATGATCATATTGATCAATTTAAAGTGAATATACAAGGTCGGAATAAAACAAAAGCCACCTATGTCGCCTATACTCCTCTTAAAGGAGCACAAGCCGAAAAAGCGAAAGGAATGATGTATAATTATTCTTTACTTACTCAAGTATTATTAAAAGACAACGTAAAACTCAACGGAACTCCTTTTGTTGAAGTTACACATTGGAATATTAAAAACGATAGCATTCAATACAATTTTTGTTTTCCTATTATACAGTCAGATAGTTTACCTGATCATCCTGAGATTAAATACAAACAATACAACGAACAAGAAGCTATCAAAGCTGTCTATAATGGAAATTATATAACTTCTGATCGTGCTTGGTATGCTCTAAAAGAATATGCTGATCGTAATAAAATTGACATAGATCTTACACCTATCGAAGTATTTTATAATAACCCTAATATGGGTGGAGATGAATTACAATGGAAAGCAGAAGTTTTTATGCCTTTGAAAGAGTAATATATTATATTTATGTCAAAACTATCCTTAGACGAAGATTATAAAGGAATTGATTATACCATAAAAGGATTCCCTTCAGGAGAATATGATAATTGCACCTTTACAGATTGTTTATTTCCTGAACTTCATATTTCAAATGTTTCTTTCCTAGAGTGTGAGTTTATAGATTGTAATTTTACTAATACCAAGTTTGGTGGGACTACTCTAAATGATATTCGTTTTAAGGGATGCAAAATGGTAGGCACAGACTTAAGTGTATGTAATGATTTTATGCTGTCAGTGCACTTTGATCACTGTACACTAGATCTTATGAATTGTTATCAGCTCCAACTTTCAAAAACACATTTTAAAGACTGTTCTTTAAAAGAAACTGACTTTACAGAAAGTAATCTATCAGAAGCTCTTTTTGTAAATTGTGATCTAAAAGGCGTTACATTTGATAAAACAAATCTTCAAAAAGCAGATTTCAGAACTGCAATTAACTATACTATAGATCTTGATAAAAATATGGTAAAAGGCGCTCAATTTTCTAAAGAAAATATACAAGGGTTGCTCACTAAGTATGGAGTAAAAGTTTCTTAATCAAACATGAAATAAGGGAAACACCCCTAAAAAACACAATGTATTACCGACTAAAAAGTAGTACATTACCTACAATACACAGACATTTTGAATAGTAATATTGCAGCAATATTAAAACTATTTATGATGAAAAAAATTATGTATTACGTGTCAATCATTGGATTTTTAATTTCTTGCACAAATCAAGAAAGCACTTCTGAAACAGCCACTATTAAAAAAAATCAATTCTTTACAATTTTAAGTAATGAAAAAGCAATTAATAGTAGTATCGTACAAGAAGTAGAGATTGATCAAGAAATTTCTGGAATTACATTTAACATTAGGAAAGGTGAATTCTCCGAAGCTTTATTAAAAGAATATTCTTATTCTAAACAAGAAGTAGAAAACGCAACATATGAATATGCGGTTCTTGGGAATGCTAAAGAATTAATATCCTTATTAAATAAACAAGGAATCAAAAAATATGGGTACACCCATTCTTTTTATGTCAAAGACGAACATATGGTTTCCAAAGTGTCTTCTTATTTAAATTCTCAGGGAACTAAATATCTAACAGGTAATAATTATACAGGTTTTGATGTAGTCTTTGCCTATGTAAGACATAGTTATGATTGTCATTCTAATGAAACTACAGGTGATTGTTGTACTGGCTTTCTATGTGGGGTATTCTCAGGCTTGCCAACTTGTAATAGTATTGTTAGAAATTGTTCTTCTGTTTCTATTAGAACCAAACCCGCACATCAACAATAAGGTTACGTTTTATAAAATGCCTTAAATATTCTCATTGATCATTTAAGGCATTT
>CAYYSK010000122.1:7046-9739 GCA_964474345.1 uncultured Flavobacteriaceae bacterium | reverse complement strand
ACAAAAAATATTAGCAATACTGCTTTTGAAATTGCTTTAAAACAATTACTTTAAAAACTTCTTAAAAACCCAACTTTTATGGAATCAGTTATTATACTAATTTTTATTATTGGCTATTTGTCAATTACCTTAGAACACCCATTAAAACTGGATAAAACGGTTCCAGCGCTTATTATGGCTTCCTTAATGTGGGCCTTTCTAGCAGTTGGTTTTAGCCAAGGATGGTTTAATGTAGTTGATAGTCATGAGAATGTTTTTAGTGCATTAATGGGTGATCATCATGTCGCCGAAGAAGGATTTAAAAATACCCTCCTTCATCATCTTGGGAAAACAGCAGAAATACTAGTTTTTCTTATAGGAGCCATGACTATTGTAGAAATTATAGATTTGCATCGTGGTTTTGAAGTTCTTAAAACTACTGTCCGCACAAAGAGTAAGAAAAAACTATTATGGATCATTGGTGTATTAGCTTTTATTCTTTCAGCAATTATAGATAACTTAACAGCTACTATAGTTTTAATTACATTATTGAGAAAATTAATAAGTAATAAAAACGAAAGACTTTGGTTTGCAGGTATGGTTGTTATAGCGGCAAATGCAGGAGGGGCTTGGTCTCCTATCGGGGATGTAACCACAACAATGTTATGGATTGCAAATAAAGTATCAATATTAGGATTGGTAAAAACATTAGTAATACCTTCTATCTTATGTTTTGCTGTACCATTTTCTATTGCTATGTACTTACCCGCTTTTAAAGGAGATATAGAAGTAGAAGAATTAGAAGAAGACGAAGAAGCAGGTCGATTATTAAGTAGTAAAACCATGTTATTTTTAGGATTAGGAATGATTGTTTCTGTGCCTGTTTTTAAGATATTGACGCATTTACCTCCATATATGGGAATGATGCTTGCTTTAGGAGTAGTATGGTTGGTTTCTGAATATATTCACCCTGAAGAAGATTTTTCAAAAGAACGTCGTCACTTATATTCAGCACATAAAGCATTATCTCGTATAGAAATAAGTAGTATCTTATTTTTCTTAGGAATATTGATGGCTGTTGGCGCATTAGAAACCCTTGTGTATGGATCTATAGGAGGAGAAGAAGTAGGAACCTTACGTTATTTAGCAGAAGTACTACAAGAAGCAATACCAAACCAAGATGTAGTTGTCGCATTATTAGGAGTGTTTTCAGCAATTATAGATAATGTACCACTAGTAGCTGCTTCTATAGGAATGTATGGAGGTGTACCTCTTGATGCCAATTTATGGCATGCAATAGCTTTTGCTGCAGGAACAGGAGGAAGTATGCTGATTATTGGATCTGCCGCAGGAGTTGCTGCTATGGGAATGGAAAAAATTGACTTTATCTGGTATCTAAAAAAGATCTCTTGGCTTGCTGCTGTTGGCTTTATCATAGGTTATATATACCTTGTGATTATGTTCTCATTATAAGACATACTTATTCCCCATATATTGCGTTATGAACTTAACTAATCTAGAATTATGATTAACATATTATTGCAAGAAGGCGCTCAAGATGCTGCCGATGCACTAGCTACAGATGAACCTGTAGAAAAAACATTATCTATAATAGACCTTTTACTTACTGGAGGAGTTTCTGGTATGGTGATTATAGGAGTTCTATTTATACTACTTTTTGTTGCTATCTATATTTATTTTGAACGCTTATTTGCTATCAAAGCAGCTTCAAAAATTGATAGTAACTTTATGAATCAAATTAGAGATAATGTCACTGGTGGTAATATAGAAGCTGCAAAAATATTGTGTGCTCAAACGAATTCTCCTGTAGCTAGACTCACTGCAAAAGGAATATCAAGAATAGGAAACCCTCTTGAAGATATCAATACAGCTATTGAGAATAGTGGTCGTTTGGAAGTATACAGACTAGAAAAAAATGTAAGTGTTTTGGCAACCATTGCTGGAGCTGCTCCTATGATAGGATTTTTGGGAACTGTTATTGGTATGGTCCTTGCCTTTCATACACTAGCAACAAGTAGTGGACAGGCTGATATGGGAACACTTGCTGAAGGTATTTATACAGCAATGACCACAACAGTCGCAGGACTTATTGTAGGAATTATAGCCTATATGGGATATAATCATTTAGTAGTGCGTACAGATAAAGTAGTACACGCCATGGAAGCAAATGCAGTAGATTTCTTAGACTTACTTAACGAACCTATCTAGTATGAATCTCCGCGGAAGAAATAAAGTAAGCCCAGAGTTCAGTATGAGTTCTATGACAGATATCGTATTCCTGTTATTAGTCTTTTTTCTCTTGACTTCACCAGCAATTACACCAGATGCTTTGGATCTTATTTTGCCTAAAGCAAAAGGAAAGACAAGTAATAAGCAAAATCTTTCTATAAGTATTACAAAAGATTTAGATTACTATGTAAATAAAGAACGTGTAAGTGAACGTGGTATTGAAGCATATATCGTTAAGGAATTAAATGGAGTAGAGGAGCCTACTATTATTTTAAGAGCAGAAGAAGGAGTACCTATAGAAAATGCTGTTAAAGTTATGGATATAGCAAATCGTAATAAATATAAAATTGTACTCGCAGTACGACCTAATTAAATAGATAATACATACGCTTTCGCGAAAGCTGAATGATTGAAGATATATAAGTTAAATAAAAGATAGATTTTAATATCAAATTATATATCCA
>CAYYSK010000122.1:0-6946 GCA_964474345.1 uncultured Flavobacteriaceae bacterium | reverse complement strand
CACCTAACACCTAACACCTAATTTGGCATACCTAGATACACCACATAAGAAAAAGTCATTTACCATAAGTAGTATTATTATGGCAATTATACTATTGCTTATGTTTTGGGTTGGTATGGATTATTTAGATCCTCCACCAGAAGGAGGAATTGCAGTAAATTTTGGAACCTCTACTGTAGGATCGGGAAATGTGCAACCTACAAAACCTGTAGCATCTGCTCCCAAAAATACAGCTCCAGAACCTGTGCCTACACCTCCTCAACCAGAGATTACTGAAGAGGTCGTTACTCAAGACACAGAAGAAGCCCCAGTCATAGAAGAAAAACCTGAAGAGACTCCTAAACCTGAAGTCGAAGAACCTATAGAAAAGCCTGAAGAAAAACCAGTAGAAGAGGCAAAACCAGACCCTACTCCAGATAAGAGTACAACAAGTACGCTTGACGCATTGATTAATGGACCTAAAAAAGATGGTGCTGCACAAGGAGGAGAGGGAGATGATACTCAAGCAGGAGATAAAGGAGATCCTAACGGTGATCCTAATGCTTCTAGTTATTATGGAACAGGAAAAGGATTAGATGGTGATGGTAACTACCAATTGGGAGGTCGTAAGGCTTTAGGAAAACCCAAAAGAGTACAAGAATGTAATGAATCTGGCATTGTTGTGGTAAGTATTGAAGTAGATCGTTCGGGAAAAGTAATAAAAGCAGTTCCAGGTGTACGAGGTACAACCAATAATACCAAATGCCTTCTTGATCCAGCAAAAGCAGCAGCATTAGCCACTAAGTTTAATGCAGACGCTAAAGCACCTTCTAAGCAAATAGGGAAGATTATATATCGTTTCAGTCTTTCAGATTAAAACACACACTATTTTATTAAGTACTATAAATAAGCTTTGTGCCTACATTGACACTATATAGCTTGTAAACTTACATCAGCAATGGCATAATTCGGATTGAAAATTATTAATAAATGCTATTTTTCCAGTGTAATGAATTTTAACCGGAATTAGGCATTAGAACTTTGTGATGAAGGTTGGATGTGCCATAAAATATAGCATTTTATGAATTTTAGCATAGCACCGTAAAGCCTGTCTTCACGAAGGGGAGAGTTAAACTCAAAAATGTAGTGCAACGGTATATTTTGCAGTACATTCAAGCTGTAATAGATTTTCTAATGCATAATTCGAGTTTAATTTATAGTGGAAGAAAAAGATTTTGTAGTCAATCTTTTTTACATTTTTTAATTTCATTGTTCTTTGTGTATCTTTAATTTTTAAAACTAGCTGTCATGAAAATTAGAGCACTACTTTCTATTGCTATTTGTTGTCTGTGCGGTTTTTTTGCTTATCAATATATTGATATCCAGAATGATGATGTTTCAAAAGAAACAAAAGAAGAATATAAGCAGAAATCTCCATTTGACCTTATGTTTATGCAACGAGCATATCCATCAGGTGAATTAAAACCCAATGCATATAGGGATGCTGCATTTTGGAAACAACGATTACAAACGTCAGGAAGAAGTCAAACACCTAATTGGATTTTTGCAGGACCTATTAACATAGGAGGTCGTATTACAGATATAGAAGTTGTTGCTGGTTCACCAGATACTTTATATGTCGCAGCAGCGTCTGGTGGTATTTTTAGATCTGTAAATGCAGGAGTCGATTGGCAACCTATTTTTGATGCTCAACCTATGTTAGCTATAGGTGATATGGAGGTATCAAAAAGTAACACAAATATTATAGCAGTAGGAACAGGAGAAGTTAATGCTGGAGGAGGTTCTTTGGCTTATGATGGAGATGGTGTTTATGTAAGTAATGATAGTGGACTTACCTGGGAATCTAAAGGTTTACAAGAAGTTGGAAGTATTGGAAAGATCATTATTGACCCCGCAGATCCTTTGATAATGTATGTAGGTGCTATGGGACCTTTATTTAGAAACGATACAAACCGTGGAATATATCGTACTATTGATGGAGGTACTACTTGGGAACAAATATTATTTATCAGTGAAAAAACAGGTGTTGTAGATATGGTTATGCACCCCACAAATACTGATATATTATATGCTGCTGCTTGGGAGAGAGAGCGTACTCCTGAAAATAGAGTATATGGAGGAGATACCTCGGGAATATATAAATCTGTTGATGGAGGAAATACTTGGATAGAGTTGGTAACTGGCCTTCCGAGTATAGGAAACCAAAAAGGAAGAATAAGCATAGATATATCACAATCTAATCCAAATGTAGTATATGCTTCTTATGCAACCGCTGCCGGTTCTGTACAAGGATTCTATAAAACTACAAATGGAGGAGATAGCTGGAGTACACTTAACACGTCACAAATAGATAATGTAGGTTTTCATTGGTGGTTTGGTGGGCTTTTTGTAAACCCTACTAATGAAAATGAAGTATATCACGTTGGTTTTGATGTAGATAAAACTACAGATGGAGGCGCTACATGGCAACCTGCTTTTCCTGGTGTTCATGTAGATCAACATGCAATGGCATTTCATCCAGGAGATGCTTCAAATGTATTTCTTGGAAATGATGGTGGATTATATACAAGTACAGATAGCGGAGCAAGCTCAATAAAAGACCTCACTCTTCCTATTACACAATTTTATCGTTTTAAAGTTGAAAACCTTGATAGACTATATGGAGGTTCTCAAGATAATAGTACGATGCGTACAACTACAGGAAGCCTTGATGACTGGACAATTATAAATGGAGGAGATGGTTTTCAACCTTTAGTTAATAATACAAATAATAATATTATTTATGCTTTAGCACAACGAGGAGCATTAAGAAGATCGACAAATGATGCTGCTTCATTTCAAACAATTCTAAATGGTATTGATCCTTCAGATCGTAATAATTGGGATACTCCTATTGCTTTTGATCCTCAGAATAATGATATTTTATATTACGGGACACAACGAGTTTATAGAACTGAAAATGGAGGCGATTCTTGGAGTGCTATAAGTGATGACTTAACAAATGGACCAAGTACTGGAAATTTAAATTTTGGAACATTAACAAGTATTGATGTCTCTACGATAGATAATACTATTATTTATACAGGAGCAGATGATGGAAGTGTATGGAGAACATTAGATGGAGGTGCCACTTGGGAAAATATATCGTCTAGCTTACCTAATCGTTGGGTAACCAAAGTAAAAGCCTCTACACAAAATCATCAAGAAGTCTTTGTAACACTTTCTGGATACCGATTTGGAGAAGATGATGGACATATATTTTATAGTACAGATTCAGGAGATACCTGGACAGATATTACTGCAAATCTTCCAGATATTCCTGTAAATGATATAGAATTTAGTGAATATGAAGGTTATTTTATAGGAACAGATGTAGGAGTATTTAGAGCTCTTAACCCTGAAGATGATTGGGAAGTTTTTGGAGATTTACCTGCTGTGGTTGTTACAGATTTAGATATAGACCCTTCAGGTCCTGAACTATATGCTGGAACTTACGGGCGTTCTGCTTATCATGTATATGTAGGAGAATTAAGTGTGGAAGAATTTTCATCTTCAGAAGATATAGTATCTATATATCCTAATCCTTCCAATGAGATTACGACAATTACTCTAGAACGTTTTGTGCAAAATGCATCGATTACTTTATATAATCAGTTAGGACAAGAAGTATTAACTCAAAAAATGGAATCGCTAACAGCTACAATTTCTATTCAAAGTTTACCAAAAGGTATCTATTTTGTGCAAGTAAAAGGAAATGATGAGGTATTTTTGCGTAAGCTTATTAAAAATTAAAAGCATATAGTTATTACATATCAAGACACTATAGATTGGTTATTTGTTCAACTTCCTATGTATCAACGAGAGGGAGCTACTGCATATAAAGAGAATCTTGACAATACGTTATTGTTAGCAGATCATTTAGGGAATCCGCATAAGGATTTTAAATCTGTACATGTAGCTGGCACTAATGGGAAAGGCTCTACATGTCATATGCTGGCTTCTGTATTACAAGAAGCAGGATATAACGTCGGATTGTATACATCACCTCATCTCAAAGATTTTAGAGAACGGATTCGGATTAACGGAGTTCCAGTACCTGAGACGTATGTTGTAGATTTTGTTAAAGATCATAAATCGTTTCTAGAAGCAAATTCATTATCCTTTTTTGAAATGACAGTAGGAATGGCATTTGATTATTTTGCACGTCAGCAGGTAGATATTGGAATTATAGAAGTAGGACTAGGAGGAAGGCTTGATAGCACAAATATTATTACACCAGAAGTCTCTGTGATTACTAATATAGGATTAGATCATACTCAGTATTTAGGAACTACCTATTCGGAGATTGCTTTTGAAAAAGGAGGAATTATTAAAGAAGGTGTTCCTGTTGTTATTGGTGAATATCATGCTGAAACAGAAGAGGTGTTTAGTACGCTTTCGCGAAAGCGTAATGCTCCCCTGCATAAAGCATATGATTTTGATGCAATTTCTATGGAGTCAGATTTGAAAGGTGATTATCAACTACATAATATTAGAACAGTCCAAGTAGTCATTGCTCAATTACAAAAAAAAGGGATTGCCGTAGGAATACAGCATATAGCTAAAGGGTTGTTACAGGTAATTAAAAATACTGGGTTGCAAGGACGCTGGCAGGTATTAGGCGAAGATCCTTTTATTGTTTGTGATACAGGACATAATAAGGAAGGTTTGTCTTACGTCTTACCTCAGTTAGAAACAATACCTTATCATAGTTTGCATATTATACTCGGAGTGGTATCTGATAAGAATCTAGAGGATATTTTACCTATGTTCCCTAAACATGCTACCTATTATTTTTGTAAATCTAATGTTCCTAGAGGAATGTCTGTAGATGATTTATACAATATAGCATCTCGATTTGACTTAAAAGGGGAGAGGTATGATTCTGTAAATAATGCATTGAATAGCGCAAAAAAAGAAGCAAAAGCTAGAGATTTGATATTTATAGGAGGAAGTACATTTGTTGTAGCCGAAGTAATTTAATTACTTCTTATAATATGAATTATAAAAATCGGTATACAAGGCATCAATAGTCTTTAGTTTTCTTGTTTTTAAATTAGTAAACTTTAGAACTTCTACGCTTCTATTAAATTTAGAGTTTTTAGTAGACCTTGAATTATCTTTAAAAGGTAAAACATCAATTTTTGAGAATGTTGATAATGATGTTAATTCATAAATATTTGAAATATCCTGCTCTTTTGTAAAATGCGAGAAACGAGACGTTGCAAAATCATTCCCAGCATAAAAAACTATAGAATCTCCTTGTTTAAAATCTAATTCGACTTTGTCATTTTTAGGAATGATAATAGCTTCATCTATACCATCTTGAAGTTTAAAAATAATAAGCTTTTTTTGAGTACTATTAGTTACTTCTAGTAATGTTATATTATTATTGATACCTGTTTGTATTGTATTAAATGTCTTTGGGTAAGGATTTGTAAAAGGAGTGATTCTTGTAATTCGGTTGGATTTTTTGTCATCTCCTTTTGTAACTTTTGTTTTTAGACTATACAAGAATCGTATATGACTATCTTGTGTATATTCTTTAGGTTGGTTAGGGAGGGTTGTATACTCAGAAGAAATGATTTGCTTTGTTTCTTCTATAGTAGTTTTATTTTTTTTATCAAGTGAGTTAGTTTCAATATTTGAAGTTTCTGCTTCAAATTCTTTGGCGAGAAAAATCTCTTCAGAATCATCGTAATAACTATTCTGATTTTGTTGATTTTCATTATCTGTGTTTTCAAAATCTACACTATCAAAATCTTTAAGATCAATGCTATCTCTAGAATTACTGTAGGAAACACCTAGAATTATCCCAATTATAATGATGATACTTGCTGCGATTGAAATAATTGTAAAAGGTTTTGTTGAACTACTACTAGTATGGGAATTATGTTCTCTGACCTCTAATAACTCAGATTTAAATTTACTACTCGATTTTGCCATAGATGCATTTCTTATAAATACATCTCGTTGATTTTTATCAGTAGGAAGTAGTTTTTCAAAAGCGATCATAATAGAAGTGACAAAATTCCATTCATTATTTCCAGCTTGTTGATTAAGATTATAGATGCGTATGATGGTACTATTTATATCTATTAGTTCATCTTTTAATGCTGAGATATAAATATTTATACTTTTTATAAAGTCAGAGTTTTTTAAAAAAGAAACAGGAAGTTGAGACTCTTTTAATCTTCCTTGGATTATATAATTACTTGAATCCTTAAGTGTTTTAGCAAAAAATCTAATAATTTCTTGTCTAATTTCTTCAGAGAAAAAACGTTCTTGTGATACTAAATGTATCAAAAGATGAAATTGTTCATTAGATAATAAATAAGATAATGTAGGAGTAAGTGTTTGTAATAAAAAAGGCGTAATAAATGTTTTTGTATAAGAAGCTATTTTACGAGGGGCATAGGTAGAATCAAATAATTTAATGTTTAAATCATAATGTTCCCCAAGAAGGATTTCTTTAAGCCAAGGATGGCTTTCTATAAAAAAATGTGCTTCTCTTACTTGTTTGTCTTCTAATTCATTTATAAACCCTGTTAGCTCTTCTAGATTACTTTTGTTTTCTGATACTAACTTATTTTTGAGCTGATTTTGAAAATGAATAACCTGTGCTGTATCAATATTGATAATTGCATCACGTGCAATACCTAGTTCATCTATTATCGAAATATATTTCAAGAAAGCTTTTTGAGCTAAGGTATTAAAAATTAATACTGAGTTTTGGGTTATTTTTTTATTGATTACTAATGGGCATTATTTTTTAAAAAAGAATTAATTTTTTAGCTTAAAATATTTTACACTCACAAACTTTAACTTATATTTGCACCCGCATTGAAAGAAAGGGCGCTTAGCTCAGTTGGTTCAGAGCACTTGGTTTACACCCAAGGGGTCAGGG
>CAYYSK010000121.1:0-9750 GCA_964474345.1 uncultured Flavobacteriaceae bacterium | reverse complement strand
ATGGTAGGCTTAAAGGATAACGTGTGCCAGCTACTGTTACAATACGCTCTTGCATTGCTTCTAGAAGTGCTGCTTGTGTTTTTGGAGGTGTCCGGTTAATTTCATCAGCCAAAATTATGTTTGAAAACACAGGTCCTTTTATAAACTTAAACTGGCGAGATTCATCCAAAATTTCTGATCCTAGAATATCACTAGGCATCAAGTCTGGTGTAAACTGAATACGTTTAAAATCTAATCCAAGCGCTGTAGCAATAGTATTTACCATTAATGTTTTTGCTAGACCTGGAACACCTATTAATAAGGCATGTCCTCCTGAAAATATAGATAGAAGAATCTCATCTATCACTGTATTTTGTCCTACAATTACTTTTGCTATTTCAGCTTTAAGTTGTTTATGTTTTTCTACTAATTGGTTTATAGCAGCTACGTCTGACATATTTTTTTATTTTTTCAACCAGTTACTTACATATTCACAGTCACGGTTTGCACCATTCACTTTTATGTATGTTTCTTCTATCTTTTCTTTTTGCCATATCGAAATGGCCTTAATTTGCTTTTCTCTTAAAGCAAGCTCTTTAATTTTGATGTAATCTTTAGAATAATCAGCTTTATGCTCTTCTAATCTATTTTTTACTGTCATTATTTTGTATCGTGTCTTTCCTGTACGACTTGGATCATTAAATACTAACGATATTTCTCCATCCTTTAAATTATTTACTTTGGTATATAATGTAGGATCTAGTTTATTTAATTCAAAACGCTTATCTAATGTAACTGGATTTACTAAAACTCCTCCATCAAATTTTGTTTCTTTCTCATCTGAAAATTCACGAGCAGCTTCATCAAAAGTAAGTTCTCCATCCTCTATACGTTTTTTGATACGTTCTATAATATCTTTTGCTTCATCTTCTTGTGATTTTGCTACTTCAGGAACCAATAATATGTGCCTAACTTCAAGTTTATCTCCTCTCGTTTTTTCTAGTGTTGCAATATGAAAACCATATTCTGTTTCAAAGGGTTCACTTACTTCTCCTTCTTGCAATCCAAAGACAACATCTCTAAATTCTTTTACAAGTGGAGTTCTTCTATTAATAGTCATAAATCCTCCTCTACCACGAGATTCAGCATCATCAGTATATAGTACGGCTTTTGTCGCAAAGCTACTTCCGTTATCAATAATATCAGATCTAAACCCTTTAAGACGATCAACAATTTTTTGACGTTCTTCTTCAGTTGCTTTAGGCTCTATTACAATTTGTGCGATTTCTAATTCTACACCAAAAGTAGGAAGTTCATCTTCTGGTATACTCTCAAAAAAAGATTTCACCTCATCTGGTGTAACATCTACACTAGAGATAATCTTCTCATTCATACTTTCAGAAAGACGTATATCTCTACGTATTCCAAATAATTCTGTTCTTAATTCTTGAATATTATCTTTTTTATAGTATTCAACTACTTTCTGATCTGATCCTAATTGTTGCGAAAATCGATTTATAATTTGATCAACTTCTGAGTTTATCTGCGCATCATTAATAACAATACTATCTTGAATGGCGTGATGTGCAAGTAACTTATCTTCAAGTAATTTACCCATTATTTGGCAAGGAGTAATATCTGCGGTAGATTGTCCCTGACTTTTTATATCAAAAAGAAACTTATCAATATCACTTTCTAATATAAGGTAATCTCCTACAACTCCCGCCACTCCATCTACTTTAAACTTAGTAAATGATTTTGAAGTACTATCCTGCCCAAATACTGGTTGACATAATAATACTGCTACTACTATCTTAATTGTAAATTTCAAACTTGTTGTTTTTAATGGCATCATCTTTAATCTCCTTTTCAAGTTGTTTGGTAAGCGTTAACTTTCTTTTATTTCTAATAATTTGATCTATTGTCGGTCTTACATACGTTAAGGGTGCTATCTCATTACGAGAAAGCGTTTCCTTGACAGCGATCAAATATAATCCTAATGAATCTCGTAGCTGTAAGAAATTGGTTTTTTTTAACAATTTATCCGCATTTGTTGCATTAACAGGTTGTATTCTTTCCTGTACAACACTTCTTTTAAGCCATGTAGAGTCGTTTAAAAAATAACTTTTAAACTGTAATGCTATAGAATCTAGAATCACTTTATCTTCTTCTTTAAAATCTATAAAAAGTTTTTCTACTGTATTACTATCGTTATAATCAGTAGCTAAGTGAATATATCTAAGTTTTATGAGTTCTTCATTAAGTCTGAAATTTTGTTTATTTCCATCATAAAACTGCTGTGCTTCTTCATCAGATACAATACTATCTAATCGTTGCTGTATCAATCTATCTTTATATAGTTTTATATATAAATCTGTACGGTAATCTTGTACTAACTTTTCAAAGTTTTTTTGCTGTTCTTTAGATACATTGAGCAAAGCACCATCAAGAAGTAATTGATTTGTTGCCCAATCATTAATATAACTATTAGCAACAATAGTACTGTCTAAAGAAAACTCAGTTGTATCAAATATTTTTTTAAGATCGGTTTTATAGAGATATGCATCATTTACTCTAGCTACTATATCTTGATCAGAAGTCGTTTTATTGAAAAAATCACATGAGGAGACACACAAACAAATGATAAAAATCCATATATAGTTTTGTGAACTCATTATTTTAATGTGCTAATAAAATGATTTAAAACAGCTTCATTTACAGTGATTTCTGCTTTGTCTTTTAAACTTTGTAACCATTTGCGTTCAATATCTTTTTGAAAATCATTAATCACAAGTCCTCTAGTTTCTTCAAGAGTTTTTAATGTTGATGGAATTATCTTGCTAACGCTATAAAGTACATAATCATTGTTATACTCATATATTTTACTTATTCCTTTTTTTGGAGTAAAATCTTTTACTAGATATGTTGTATCAGAAACTGGGACTTCTTTGTTTGTAAAAAGCACAAGCACTTCTTGATCTATATTAATTGCACTTTCTATTTCTTCTTTTGTTTTCCCTTTTTGTAATAATTTTTTGACTTTGGAAAGCGTTCTTTTTTTTGACGAAGTAATCATCGTCATATTTACTGTTTCTGGTTTTCTATAGAATTCTATACGATCTTGAAAATATTTTTGAAGACCTATTGTGTCTGTTTTTGCTACATTCCATACTTTAGTCTCTAATAATTCAAAAAGTAATAAGCCTTCTCTATATTCTCTAATTAATGCATTAAATTCTGGATCAACTTCTTCTAAATGATCTTCATGATATTTTTTGATCATTTTATTGGTCCAAATAAAGGTTTGTTCCTCTACAAAAGCATTTTTTGTTACATATCCAGTAGTTTTTTGAAACCTCTCTAAATATTCTCCAAGACTTTTATATGAAAATACAGTATCTTGTATTCTAAAAGCCACTTTTTGTTCTTCATTTGACCTTGATTCATATTTCCACTTCTTTGTAGAAAAATCGTCGTCAGAAATACGATTAATAAAATACTCTTGAACCTCTTTATTATTTTCTATATTATAATACGTACGCAATTTTGATTGTAAAGTATCCGAAATTTGTTTGGCTCTACTATCTTTTTTCACCTTCTCTTCTATAGTTGTACGTTCTTCTTCATAAGGCCCTATAGGAAATTTTTGTATTAATTTTGCAATATGCCATCCAAATTCAGATTTAAAAGGTTTTGTATATTCTCCCTTGTTTTTGATATTAAACACCTCATTTTCAAATATCTTACTGCTTAATTGCCCTGACTCAAAACGATCCAAAACTCCACCTTTTACAGCAGATCTTTTATCGTCACTATGTGTTTGAGCAAGTTTTTCAAAAGCATTTCCTTGTTGAAGTAATGTATAGATTTCCTGAATACGTTTTTCAGGATCTAGTGAAGCATTTTTTTGTTTTAATGCAAGCATGATATGTGCTACTTGAATACCTCCCCTAGCTCGACGTTTATCGGTAGTTTGTACAATATGATATCCAAATCTTGTTTTAAACGGTTTTGAAACTTTACCTGGCTCTGTTGAGAATGCAGCTGACTCAAATGGGTATACCATTTTAAATGCTTTAAACCATCCTAATTCACCACCATTAGAAGCTGCAGAAGGGTCTTCACTATACGCTTTTGCAATTTCGCTAAAATTTTCTCCATTCTTAATACGATCGCGAGCCTCAATTATCTTAGTATATGCTCTTAAAGTATCTGAAGAACTTGCATCAGGAGTCACTTTTACAAGTATGTGGCGAGCTTTAACTTCTGTAATAGTTCTATTATAAGCCTCTTTTACTAAAGATTCTGTCACCTTTACATCTGTCAAATAGTTTTTAATTAGTTGTGATCTATACCCTTTAAGCTCTTTGATATATTTTGGATTCTTATGAAGGTCAAGAGCATATGCTTCTTGAACTTTAAGTTTATATTCTTTAAATAACTCTAAATAAGATCTAGGATCTTTTTGAGAATCATCTTGAACTAGACTTATATTTTTAAGATACACAGTTTTAAATTCTTCTACTGTAACATCTTGTCCATTAATTGTCAATAAAACATCTGTAGTATTTTGAGCTTGGCAAATAGAAAAACTAGCTACTACTAAAAAAATATAAAAATACTTTGTCATAACGTATATAAGAGGTTTGCAAAAATAACAAATCTATACTGCTACACAAGATTGTTACCATCTTAAGCTTTTATAATCAATAGTAAAAAATAATCACTGAGTATTTCTTCTGTATTTTAACAAAAATTATCCTACAATGTCCTACTACCAATTCTTTAAAAAAATACGGTTAAGTTCTTTTAGGTCAAAAGCTATACTTTCTTTCTTAGCTTTTCTCGGGTCTTTAATTGTATGGATTGGTTCTTATTTTTATATACATAGAAAAGACACAATCGCAGAAAAGGTATCTATATCTATTCTCGATGTTTCAAAACAGTTTAATGCAAATATAAATAACTACAACACTTTTTTTTACACTGGATATCGAGATGCTGGATTTTATGATAGGTCTGAAGCCAGTTCTTTATATCTATATCTTTCTGAGCTTCGTTCTATGCCTGAACAAATAAAAATTATAGAAGAAGAAGCTTTAGATATTAAAGTTCCTATCGCTATAGATACAATCATTAATAATTTCAAAGATTTACGTAAAGAGGTACTTACACTCGTAGCAAAAATGGAACGTAGAGGCTACAAAAACTTTGGTATTGAAGGTAAAATGAGTGAAAAAGCGCAATTATTATCCTCACATCCTAAAATTGATAAATCTGTGCTTTTAAAACTTCGGAATCTTGAGAAGGATTATTTAATCAGAGGAGAGTTTCAATATGTGCAAAGTTTTGAAGACTTGTCAAATGGGTTATTAATAAACAACGACCTACAAGACAGTACTCGTATCTTATTACGTGGATATGTTCAAGATTTACGCAGTTTGGTACAGTTAAATAATGAAATAGGAAATTATACAGAAAGAGGTCTACATAAAAAAATTAAAGCCTTGCATAATATCATTCAAAAGGATTTATCTGAAATTAATATTGTAACTAATAAGGGAATTGAGTCTAAAAAAATAACTCAATTTACAGTGACTTCTATAGTAACCATTTTATTAGCATTTGCTCTAGTCCTACTTATTCTCTTCTTATCAAAAAATCTTACCAGAGGAGTTAAAACATTAAATGATAATATTGCTCAATTTATAAATAGTGACTTTGAAAATAGTCAAGAGATACATTATGATCATTCTATTTTAGAAATAGAATCCTTATTTTCTAGTTATCAAAAACTTAAAGAAACTCTCATTCAGAATATAAAAGATCTTGAAGCAACAGCAAAAATTGCAACCGATAATGCCAATTATAAAACTCAATTTTTATCAAAAATGAGTCATGAAATGCGCACACCTCTTAATGGTATACAAGGTATGTTACCACTTTTAAAACTTGATTTTGTAAAAGAAGAACAAAATGAACATGTTAAAATAGTTGAACGATCTGCTGGCCAATTATCCGATTTAATTGGTATGATTTTGGATCATTCAAAATTAGAAACAGGAACATTAGAAATAACCGAGAAATCAATAAATCTTGAAAATGATATCGCACAACTCATGCGTATTTTTGAGTATCAAGCAAAAGATAAAAATCTAGATTTTGAATATATAAATCATGCTAATACAGATTATAAAGTATATATAGATACTTTACGCATTCAACAAATTCTCATTAACTTAATGAAGAATGCAATTAAGTTTACTCAAGTTGGTAAAATTACAATTATCATAGAAGAGTTTCGATTTTCTGAAGATAAACAACACTTACGCTTTATAGTTTCTGATACAGGAATTGGGATGGATGAAAATGATTTTGAAAGATTATTACAATCATTTGAGCAAGCAGATAATTCTAAAAATAGAAAATTTGATGGAGCTGGTCTTGGACTATCCTTATCAAATCGTCTTTTGGAATTAATGCAAAGTAAATTACAGGTGGAGACTAAGCTTGGAGTTGGAACTACATTTTATTTTGACATTAGCCTTAGAAAATCTGAATATAAAAGCAGGAAGGATGTGACTCAAAAAATTGATGTTGCACTCTCCAATAATCCAGAAAACACACATGCTTTAATCGTTGAAGACAATTTGATAAATCAAAAAGTCATAGAAAAACTATTATCTAAATTGAATATCACTTGTGATCTCGCTATCAATGGGAAAGAAGGTGTTGATTTATTCAAAAAGAACAACTATGATCTCATTTTAATGGATATTAATATGCCGATTATGGATGGTATAGAAGCAACTAGACTTATAAAATCTTTAGAAAAATATACACTTCACACACCACCTATTATAGCTGTAACTGCTGCAACTAGTGAAAAAGAAGAAACTTCTTTTATTACGAACAATGGACTTGATGAATTTTTAGGAAAACCTATAGATTTTGATACATTAAAAACGATCATCAAAAAATATAGACAAGTAGACGATACTATAACTTAAAGTATTACCATCAGTTATATTTTTCAAAAAACTTAGACTAAGTGACTTGAAATATTTCTCTAGCAGTTCGTTTCAAAACACGATGAAGTCCTCATATTATAAAATCCTTTGATAAGCTCAAGGTACGCGATTCATTTAATTTTGCTAAAAGGTAAAATTGGTTTTCCGAAATCCTGATATTCATCAGAATAAACAGTTTGCATATTTTTTACTTCGTTATCACTTGTAAAAAATAGCGATCTCCTTACATATTTCTTCTATACTGTCCTCCTACTTCAAATAATGCACTTGTAATTTGTCCTAACGAACATACTTTTGTGGCTTCCATAAGATGTTCAAAAATATTATTATTCTCAATAGCTGCTTCTTGAATCTTTAAAATTTCAGCATCAATTTTATTTGCTTTTGCATCATGTAGATTCTCTAGCATTGTGATTTGATATTGTTTTTCTTCTTCAGTTGCTCTAATGACTTCTGCTGGTCGTACTGTAGGGCTTCCTTTACTACTCAAGAATGTATTTACACCAATAATTGGAAATTCTCCTGTATGTTTAAGGGTCTCGTAATACAAACTTTCTTCTTGAATTTTACTACGCTGATACATCGTTTCCATAGCCCCTAGCACGCCTCCACGCTCTGTAATACGATCAAATTCTAAAAGCACTGCTTCTTCGACTAAATCAGTAAGTTCCTCCGTTATAAAAGATCCTTGAATAGGGTTTTCATTTTTAGCAAGCCCTAATTCTTTATTAATAATAAGTTGTATTGCCATGGCACGACGCACACTCTCTTCTGTAGGTGTTGTTATTGCTTCATCATACGCGTTTGTATGTAAAGAGTTACAATTATCGTAAATAGCGTATAAGGCTTGTAATGTTGTACGTATATCATTAAAATCGATCTCTTGCGCATGTAAACTACGGCCAGAAGTTTGAATATGATATTTAAGCATTTGCGCACGCGGATTTGCCTTATACTTATTCTTCATTGCTTTTGCCCATATTTTTCTAGCAACACGACCTATTACAGCATATTCTGGATCAATTCCATTTGAGAAGAAGAACGAAAGGTTGGGTCCAAATTTATTGATATCCATCCCTCGGCTTAAGTAATACTCTACATACGTAAAGCCATTAGCCAGTGTCAATGCTAACTGAGTGATTGGGTTTGCTCCCGCCTCTGCAATATGGTATCCAGAAATAGAAACTGAATAGAAGTTACGTACTTTCTGTTCAATAAAATATTCTTGCACATCTCCCATCAGTCGTAATGCAAATTCTGTAGAAAAAATACACGTATTTTGCGCTTGATCTTCTTTCAGGATATCTGCTTGTACTGTTCCTCTTACTTGTGCAAGTGTTTCTGCTTTAATAGTAGCATACACATCTACAGGTAATACTTGATCTCCGGTAACTCCAAGAAGCATGAGTCCTAATCCATCATTTCCTTCTGGTAAGTCTCCCTGATAACTCGGTCTCGTTTTCCCTTTATAGATTGTATCAATTTTAGCTTGAATTTCAGTTTCTAAATTATGCTCCTTAATATATTTCTCGCAATTCTGATCTATTGCGGCATTCATAAAAAACCCTAATAACATAGGTGCAGGACCATTAATCGTCATACTCACAGATGTCATAGGATGACTCAAATCAAAGCCAGAATATAATTTTTTTGCATCATCAAGACAACAAATACTTACTCCTGCATTTCCAATTTTCCCATAAATATCAGGGCGATGTCCTGGATCATTTCCATAAAGCGTCACACTATCAAAGGCAGTACTTAAACGCTTTGCTGGCATTCCTAAACTCACATAATGAAAACGTTTATTAGTACGTTCTGGCCCTCCCTCTCCTGCAAACATACGTGTAGGATCTTCTCCTGTACGCTTAAAAGGGTACAATCCAGCTGTGTATGGGAATTCTCCTGGTACATTTTCTTGTAATATCCATTGTAATATATCTCCCCAAGCACTGTATTTTGGCAATGCAACTTTAGGAATCTGTGTATGAGATAAAGATTCTGTATGCGTATCAATTTTAATCTCTTTGTCTCTTACTTTAAATGTATAAACAGGGTTTTTATAACGATTTACTTTCTCATCCCATCCAGTGATAACTTCCCAATTATGTGGATCAAGATCTAGTTTTATACGATCAAACTGAGCGATTAATAATTTTACTAAATCAGTATCGTTCTCGACTGCGCTCAAATTGACATCTAATCCTGATTTATCTAATACTGGTTTTACTTCAATAATACTCTCTATTGTTTTATAAACTCCGTATAAACGTTGTGCAGTTTCTTGTTGCGCTTTCGCCAAAGCGTCATACGATCGATTATTTTCTGCAATTTCACTCAGGTAGCGAGTACGTGACGGGGGAATCACAAAGATCTTCTCACTCATCTCTTTACTGATCGCAAACGTGGATTCAAGGTTTGCTTCATTGACCTCATTGACCTTCTCCATAATTTTTTTATAGAGTGTATTCATTCCTGGATCATTAAACTGAGATGCTATAGTACCAAAAACAGGTAAATCATCTTGATGCGTATCCCACAAATTATGGTTACGCATATATTGTTTTTTTACATCTCGAAGCGCATCTAAAGAGCCTCGTTTATCAAACTTATTGATTGCTACCAGGTCAGCAAAGTCTAACATATCTATCTTTTCCAACTGTGTTGCCGCACCAAATTCAGGTGTCATTACGTATAATGATGTATCTGAATGTTCTAGAATTTCTGTATCAGATTGTCC
>CAYYSK010000120.1:0-9899 GCA_964474345.1 uncultured Flavobacteriaceae bacterium | reverse complement strand
GTAGTGGCTGTATGGTTTTACTATCGTGAGGATTTCCTTTAAAACTTTTTATAGCATCTATGAAAAAGCAGTAAGTCGAGTATCTTTAAGATGAACTAAAAAATAAAGATATGGATGGAGACGTTGCTGTAAACGTAATGCTTAAGCCTTGTACAATTGGACCAGGAAATACAATCCAGGCTATTGTTCCTATTACATGACAAAAGGGAATTGCTGTAAATAAAATATCAGGAGAGGCTTCTTGCGATCTCGCATAGTAATATAATTCGGGTTGAATATAAAAAACCCCCAAGAAAATCTCTTGAGGATTTTTGTAGTATACGCTTTTGCGAAAACGTATCAAAAAATTATTCGTTAATCATACGTTGATATAATATATCGTTTTGATCACTTTCATATAAAGATGGTATTTCTCTTCTATTTACATCAGCAGGGGCGCTTCTGCCTAATAAAATTTCATCAATCACGGCATCAAGTAAAGGCTCTCCCTGAACACCTAATTGTCCAAGATTTGCAAAGTTTTCTGCTATCTGAATATCTGGTGTAAACCCGTCAAAGTAATCTGTAAGACCATTTGCATTTACAGAACGTAATACTAATGGTAACATCACATAACGGTGATTAGGGTTAATGTCGTCTGTTCTTCTAAAATTAGGAGAGTCATATAATAAGAAAGATCCTTCAAACTTTCCAGAAGTCGTTGTCCCTACCTGAACTACCTCAATATAAGGATCAAGACCGCTTAAAATAAGTTCACTAGCAGATGCAGTATTTCCTGTAGTAATAACATATACTTTAGTAAGATTAAGGCTATTTATTGAAGCCCCGCTATTACCACTTCCTATATTAGAATTAAATAAACGATCAAATTCATTATCAGGATTGCGATCTTCATTATACGTTTGTTTGATAAATAATTGCCCGTTAAACTGCCCAGTAATCATAGTACTTAGATCATTTGCAGTTTCTATAGAACCACCTCCATTATAACGTAAATCTAGAACTAAATCTGTTATACCATCTGCCTGAAATTGAGCAAAAACGTTATTGAGTTGCTCGTCAAATTCGTTAGTAAAACCTGTATAATGTAAATATCCTATTTGTTGACCATCAACAGTAAGTGTTCTAGCAGTATGTACAGGATTAATGGAGAGTTCTACTTGAGCTAGTGTAATATCTGTATCATTTAAAGTGAAAATCTCAGTAGTTTCATCATAATCTGCTAGATTAATTGTAAATGAATCTTGCGCAAAAATGGCACCTAGATCAGAAACATTGGTCAATTGTACTCCATCTATGCCTGTAAAAATCATTCCGCGTTGTACACCTGCATCTTGCGCAGGGCTGTTATCAATTACAAATCGCACAACACCAAACACATTTCCATTACCAGAAGGATCATTAAATAAAGCAAAGCGCATTCCTGTAGAACGACGTATTCCACTTAAGGCGTTTTCAAGTTCTATAAAATCTTCTCTAAGAATACTAAATCTGTCATTAGGAGAAAGTAAGCCATCAAAAGTAGCTTCTGGTGATTCAAATTGAGATAAAAACTCGTCGCGTTCACCATCACTTTCAAAACGATCATTTGCTAGATCAGGAACATCTTCTTTATATAAAGACCAAAAATTAAGGCCTCTATAAATAAATTGAGAAATTTCGAGATTGGAAGCTGGACGTATTGTATCATCTAGATCATCAGAGCAGTTGATCATAGAGAGCGATACACAAGCAATAAGTAATAAGGGTATCTTTTTCATAAGCATAAGGTTTTTATATAGTTTATTATATTTCATAGCATATATAATAAACTAGTATTGTTATCAATAATTGAACCATGAACACATGGTATTTATTTTTTCTTCATTTTGATTGAGTCAGGCTATGACTCTTTATTTTTAACCCGAATTATGCATTAGAACTTCGTGATGAAGGTTGGATGTGCTATAAATATAGCATTTTATGAGTTTTAGCATAGCACCGTAAAGCCTGTCCTCACGAAGGTGGGGAGTTAAACTCAAAAATGTAGTGCAACGGTATATTTTGCAATACATTCAAGTTGTAATAGATTTTCTAATGCATAATTCGGATTTAAGATCACAGAAATATAATTATAAGATATTTCTATACGATTATGGATTGCCAATTTATAAAAAAAAATGAGATATTATAAGAGAGATACTCTTAGTTATACAATAGGTATTTTTCTCTTATTATTTTAAAGGTATTAATATCTGCATACCACTCTTTTTTAATTTCTTTAAATGTGTATCCTTGTTCTATTTGTTTTTGTATTTTTTTTGTCCCTGCATGGAGGGTAAAACTTTCAGTTTTAAAGAAATTTTCTTTATCTGTATGAGCTGTATATGCTTCAACGAGCCATTCTAAACTCACTCTTGCCATATATTCTTGATCTCTTAAGTCTATTCCGTGACATACATTTCCTTTTTCTTTTGGATATTTTGCTCCAAAATTAGATTGTGGTGTATACTCAAATGGAAAATATGTAGGAGTCAAATGCGGTGATCCAAATATTTGAAATTGCATCTCGGTACCTCGACCTGCATTGATAGTTGTGCCTTCAAAAAAACCAAGACTAGGGTAGAGGTTGATACTTTTATCATTTGGTAAATTAGGAGAAGGTCGCGTAGGTAAAGAGTAAGTAGCCGTATAGGTCCAGTTTTCTAATGGGATTACTGTGATCTCGCATTGTATACCATCAGTAAGCCATCGTTCTCCATTTACCATCTTCGCATATTCTCCAATGGTCATTCCATATACCAATGGGATAGGATGCATTCCCAGAAAACTACTGTGTTCTGGCTCTAATGTTGGCCCATCTATATAATGTGCATTGGGATTAGGTCGATCTAATACAATGAGAGGAATCCCTTTTTCTGCAGCCGCTTCCATAACATACGTCAGTGTCGAAATATACGTGTAAAACCGAACGCCGACATCTTGAATGTCAAAAAGCAAGATATCAATGCCTTCTAATTGCTCTTGTGTAGGTTTTTTGTTTTTACCATATAAAGAAATAATAGGCAATCCTGTTTTAGAGTCTTTACCATCTTTTACTTTTTTACCTGCATCTACAGTTCCTCTGAAGCCATGTTCTGGTGAGTATACCCGTTGTATATCCACTTGGAGCTTTAGTAAAGAATCTACAATATGTGTACTTCTGTCTTTGTGATGCTCTTTGGTTTTAAAAATAAGTCCGCTTTGATTGGTAATGATTCCTACTTTTTTTCCTTTTAATAAAGGAAGGTATGTAGAAGTCTTATTGGCTCCTACAATAATAGAGGATTCTTGCTCTTCTTGAAAAGGTGTTTTTTCTGCTTTCGCGAAAGCGTACTGATCACTATCTTCCTTTTGATTGGGACTTGTATTTCTATTTCCACAAGAAATAAGTATAAATAGCGTTAAAAAAAAGGTATTTTTGAGCAAAAGAATCGGCATTTTGAATCTGGAGTATTTTATAGCAAAACGATTAAATGGGGCAACATCGTATAAAAGTAGTGCTTCTACTACGATTATAAAAATTGCGATCATTGCTATTGCTATTGGAATGGTTACTATGCTTATTGCTATCGCAACGGGATTAGGCTTACAAGAAAAGATAAGAGAGAAGGTATCTGCATTTAACGGAGATATTTTGATTTCAAATTTTGATGGGAATAACAGTGAAGAAACGGTAAATCCTGTATCAATCAATCAAGAGTTTTACCCCAATTTTGAAAGTGTTCCTGAAGTGACTCATGTACAAGCTGTAGCTGCAAAAGCAGGAATTATACGTACTGCAACCGATTTTGAAGGGGTGATGGTCAAAGGTCTTGGCGCCGATTATGACTGGAGTCGTATTGAAGATTATCTAGTAGAAGGGCGTTTTCCTACTTTTTCTACAGATAAACTTACCTCAGAGATGCTGATGAGCCGATACCTCGCAAATAGATTAGGTTTTTCTTTAGGTGATAAAGTAATTGTCTTTTTTGTAGATGATACTTCTAACAGACCTCGACAATTACGACTTGATATTGTAGGGATTTATGAGAGTGCATATCAAGAATTTGATAAAGTCTATTTGATGGCAGATATAGGTCATATACGTCGTATCAATAAATGGAAGAAAGATGAAGTAGGAGCTTTTGAAGTATTTGTAGATGATTTTGACAACGTACAACAAATCAATAATAAGGTGTACAAAAATTCAAATTCTTTATTGCGTTCTATGACGGTTATAGAACGTAATCGAAACATCTTTGAATGGGTAAAGCTCTTTGACTTTAATATTGCACTTATTATTTCTATTATGATTATTGTAGCTGGTATTAATATGATTGTGGCTTTGCTAGTTCTTATATTAGAACGCACGCGTATGATAGGTATCTTAAAAGCTTTAGGAAGTTCTGATTGGAGTGTGAGAAAGGTATTTATCTATAATGCGATGTACCTTATAGGAATGGGACTCTTCTGGGGGAATTTAATAGGATTAGGAATAGTGTATATTCAAAAGTATTTTGGGATAATTAAACTCAACCCAGAAACCTATTATGTAAGTGAAGCTCCCGTGTTTCTATCTTTAGGACATATTCTTATTTTGAATATAGGTGTTTCAATATTATGTTTATTAATGCTTCTGATTCCTTCATACATTATTACAAAAATTACTCCTGTAAAATCTATTCGATTTGAGTGATAATAGGTATTGATCTATATATTAAAATGAATACCCAAAATAGACAATATCTCTATTGCATTTTTGGGCGACAATTTCTTTGCTTTTTTCTGTATAATAATCCCTATAATTCTTTGCTTTTGTTTCATTAACTCTTGGGATTTCTTTTATAGTTAAATTAAGGTATTTAGCAATCTTTTTTACTTCTTCGTTATAATTTTCATAACGATAGATAGTTACTTGGTCAAGGTCATGAGTCATATTTGTAAAATAATCAAGCTGATTGTAATGAAAAGAATCATCACTTTGTATGGCAAGGTCTTGTTCTAAAAACTCTTCAAATTGTTTTTTGTCTGTTTCTAAGCTGACTTGAAGCTTCCATTTGTGTAATAACGAATACCAAGAAAGCATTCTATCCCAAGGATTTCTTACAAAACCGAATTTGTAATAATCAGGAAAGTTATTAAAAATAGTCGCATCGATTGTTTGAGCGTTTCCATGTTGTGCAACAATATCTAATTGTTCTGGTGGTAAAGCTTTTTTTAGCATATTAACCATACTAGACCCTCCTGTTCTGTGTACGTGTATAAAAATGGTTTTTATAAGATAGGATATGATCATATAGTGTTTTCAATAGATGTTCTAATGCATAATTCGGGTTTAATTTCTTTTTTGTTTCATTTTTTATGAAATGGATATTTATATTTTTATAGGAATAGAATTATTTGAACTTCTCTATAATTGCTATAAAATCTGGATCGTGACTATATGGATCCCAATCACGATCTTTTAGAATTTGAAATATCGTAATCTCTTCATTTTGTAAACTAGTTTCAAGTTGTAAAAATGCATCCTCTCTTTTGTTTTGTAAAGCATATAAACAAGCGAGATTATACCCCTTACCTCCATGTTCAATAGAACTTAAATACATTTGCGACGCTTCTTTATATAAAGATTCTTTTTCAGCTCCTTTTTTAAGTTCTGCTTTATTTGTTAAGAGTGTTCCCCAATTATAAAATGCTTTATGATAATTTAATTTGATTTCGGTAGCAATTTTATATTGACCTTCTGCTTGCGCATATAAATCGTCTGCCTTTTTACCTTCTTCTTTTTTTGCGAGAACTGCTAAAACGGTTCCACAATTGTTATAGGCTTCGTGTTTATCAGGTTTACTTCTAATTGCTTCTTGAAAATTTGACAACGCTTTGTTATAGAGTTCTATAGATTTCCCTCCTTTTTTTGTTTTAGCAAACTTTATAAAGAGATTCCCTAGATTGTAATACGCTTCATGAAAATCGTTATTTATACGAATGGATTCAGTATATTTTTGAATAGCTTCCTTATAATAGTTAGTAATAGTTTTATCATTTTCAAGTACTGCCAGTTTTATTAAATTATTAGCCCAATTATAATAAGCAGCTGCATAATCTTTATTTTCTTTTATAGCATCCGAAAATTGATCAAAAGATTCTTTATAGTGTGTTTTTTTTAAATTAATATCTTTTTCATCTTTAGCTAGGTTTGCTAGGCAGATACCCCAATTATTATGTGCATCAGGCATGTGAGATGATAATTCTATACTCGTTTTATAGTTGTCTATTGCTTCTTGATACTTCTGTGATAGTTGGAGTTCTAACCCTTCTCTAAGATATTTTAAAGCTTCTCGCTCTAATAACTCTTCTTGCGTAGATTTTTTATCCTGCGATTCTAGTTCTTTAATCTTTTTATTTGCTACAGTAAGTTGATTTTTGAGAATATTTACTTCTTCACTCTCTTTAGATTGAAAATCTGTTTTTATATCTATGAGTGTATCTATAATATTAGGTATTTCTTTAAAATCATTTATTGTAACAGCTTCTAGAAAAGGGCTTAATTTGCTATCTAGTTCTTTAGTAGTGATTATAAAATGCTTTCTGTTATATCCTTGTTGTATATCTGCGATTCTTTTAAATATGGTATTGATTTGAAAATCTCCCATACCAGTGCCTATAAATAAGATTGTGTTATTATAGATGATGTTTTTTAATACAAATAGCGCGTGCTCTGCGTTTAATGAATTTTGAGATGCTTCATATAATTGTTTATAATTGGAAGGAAATAACACCATAGAATCTGCAAATTCATAACATCCATGAAGTTTAAATAGGAGACTTGATTCTGAATTTTTATGCTTAGCAAGTTCATAATTTTTTCCCTTATACGCTGTATTCCTTCTTAATGATGGAGTAGCTCTTTCAAATGCAGTATCATAATTAGTCGTTATTATTTTTTTTGAGAGTGTTGTGATTTTTTTGTGAAGAGAATAATCATTTTTAGTATCATCTAATTCTAAAAAATTTGTTACGATATCATGAGTGAGTTTCCTAGAGAATTTGGGATGTTTCTCGATGAGATGTAGTATTTCTATAGGATCATATATTTCTAATAATGGTAACAATAATCCTATGTTATACCCTTGCTCTTCTAGATTAAGAATAATTTCTTTAACTAAATTATCCCAACCTTTTATGAATTGCCCTTTATTATTTACTAGATTATAGGAAAGGCCAGCGCCTACAAAAATGATTAACTTATCATCACAGACGGCTTTCTTTAATGCTACTGGTATTACTGTTTTCCCCATAATAGATATTATTCTTAATAACTAGAAATCTCTAAATTAATTTATTTTTAGATAAATTGTTCGTTATGAGTAGTTTTAGTGATTATGTTGTTCATAAAAAATACACCGTGCAACATAAAACATCTACGAGAAATATCCTTATGGAATCTGTAAAACAGCATTTTCATAAAAACAGAATAACTCCTATATTGTACTGCAAAAAATAGATACTTTGGATATAGAAAAAAAACAAATTATTTCAGATATGATTGCATTGGCAAAGGCTGATAATGATTTTCATGAACGTGAATATGATTTTATAGTTGCAATTGCAAAACGTTTAGGACTGACTAAAGAAGATGTAGATCATATACAGGCTAATCCTTCAAAAGTAAATGTATTTACAACAGAGATACAACGTATTACGCAATTTCATAGATTGTTGTTATTAATAAATGTAGATCAAGAAACTCATTTTTCAGAGATGGATGCATTGCGTAATTATGGGTTGAAATTAGGTATTCGCCCTGAAGCAATCGAACAAATTCTTAACGAAATGGGAGAACATGAAAATAACATGATCCCTTCAGATCGCCTTGTTCAGATATTTAAACGTTTCTATAATTAGAAGTAATTTTTTATAAAGATTATCTTGTTGTAGGGTAGTATTTTATACCTTTAAAGTAATTAAAATCCTACCATTATGAAAATATACTGCACCATTGTATTAGGGATTTGTATATCCTATACAAGTATAGCTCAAGAACAATCTATTCCTTTACGCGAAAAACATGTTGAAATTCTGGAAGATGCGTATGTGCATGTTTCTAGGGCAAGTATGCCTAAGAGTCCTGCATACAACGTAAGAAGTAGTGATTTCTTTACATCCCAAGTAAACATAGACGAAAACGGTATGAATATCGTTGGTGATGCTGCTAATGAACCATCTATAGCGGTGGATCCTACAAATCCTGATCGTATTGTTATTGGGTGGCGACAATTTGATACTGTAGATAATAATTTCCGTCAAGCGGGATATGGATATTCATTGGATGGCGGAAACTCTTGGACCTTTCCTGGTGTGCTAGATCCTGGTGTATTTAGATCAGATCCAGTATTAGATTTTGATTCGGAAGGTAATCTATACTATAATAGCCTTCGGAATACTTTTGAATGCGATGTATTTGCTATACGTGATGGAGGTGTTATTTGGGACGACCCTGTACCTGCTAATGGAGGTGATAAACAATGGATGCGTGTAGACCATAATGAAGGTGTCAATAATAACTATGCGCATTGGAATCTATCATTTACAACTTGTGAAGGAGCTTTTACCAGATCTACAGATGGAAGTGAAAGTTTTGAAACTTGTATAGATGTACCACAAGATCCGTTTTGGGGAACACTTGCGGTTAATAAAGAAAGTACTTTATATTTAACAGGCACTAATGGAGTTGATATTGTGGTATTCCGTTCTTTAAATGCGCAAGATGCAGGAAGTACTATTGAATGGCAAGATGTAGCATTAGTAGATCTTGATGGACAACTTAATGCAGGAGTACCCATAAACCCTCAAGGATTATTAGGACAAACTTGGATTGATGTAGATATCTCTGATGGACCTGGAGAAGGTAATGTGTATGTAGCTGCTTCTGTGACTAGAAATTCAAATAGTGACCCAGGAGATGTCATGTTTTCTAGAAGTACCGATGGCGGTATTACTTTTGAAGATGCTATTCGTATTAATACAGATGAAAGTGTCACTAATACTCAATGGTTTGGCACAATGGCGGTAGCACCCAATGGACGTATTGATGTAATATGGTTAGATACACGCAATGCAGCGGCAGATAACTTGTTTTCTGAACTCTATTATTCTTTCTCTGATGATCAAGGAACAACTTGGTCTGAAAATGAATCGATTTCTGCATCTTTTGACCCTACTATCGGATATCCTCAACAAAATAAAATGGGAGACTATTTTGATATGGTTTCTGACGATGAAGGAGCACATATCGCTTGGACAAACACAATTAATGGAGGACAAGATGTATACTACACACGTATCACACCAGATAGTACACTAAGTATTGATGAGTTAACTACTTTTAGAACTACAAGTTTTCCAAATCCATTTACTGAAACAATAACACTTACGTTTGATGCTGTAAATCAAGGCAAAACTACTATTATAGTATACGATTTATTAGGAAGAGAAATAGCAACACTTTTTGATCAAGAAGCTAAGGGCAATCAATCTATCAAATGGAATGGAATATCAAATCAGAGAACAACTGTTACTGATGGTGTTTATTTTATAACGATAACTGCAGGAGATCGACGAGAAGTGGTACGAGTGATTAAACAATAAAGTTTTATACATATTACTTGTGAGGGAATCCACATCAAATTGAATGTTTTGATTAGCACCACGATATAATATAAAAGCAGAGAATGATATTTTTTTTGTCGCTTTAAAATTATTAAACCCGAATTATGCATTAGAACTTCGTAATGAGGGTTGAACATGTAATAAAATATGGCATTTTATGAGTTTTAGCGTAGCGCCGTAAAGCCTGTCTTCACGAAGGTGGAGAGTTAAACTCAAAAATGTAGTGTAAC
>CAYYSK010000119.1:0-9930 GCA_964474345.1 uncultured Flavobacteriaceae bacterium | reverse complement strand
AATGTTTTAGTGTTTATAAGTAGGACTTATTAATTTATAAAAGGTTGCGTATCAGTACTTATTATTTAGTTTAAAAATAATAAATATCTTACCCATAAAAAAGCCACAATTTGTGGCTTTTTTATGGGTAAGAATTGAAGGTATTTATTCTTCATCAGCAGCTTCCATAGTGTGGAACACATTCTGAACATCATCGTCTTCTTCTATTTTATCTAATAATTTGTTGACATCTGCTTCTTGTTCTAGAGTCAATTTTTTTGTCACTTGCGGGATACGATCAAATCCAGAAGAAATAATTTCGATTTCACGTTTTTCTAGCTCTCCTTGAATGGCCCCAAAACTTTCAAAAGTTGCATAAATATGAATGCCATCTTCATCTTGAAATACTTCATCAGCTCCATAATCAATAAATTCTAATTCAATCTCTTCTACATCTTGACCTTCTGCATTTATACAGAAATTACACGTATGATCAAACATAAAAACTACAGAACCAGAAGTACCTAGACTTCCATCACATTTATTAAAGTATGAACGTACATTTGCAACCGTACGTGTATTGTTATCTGTAGCAGTTTCTACAAGAATAGCAATTCCGTGAGGAGCATACCCTTCAAAAACGACCTCTTTATAATCTCCTTGACTTTTATCTGAAGCACGTTTAATTGCTCGTTCTACATTGTCTTTAGGCATATTAACAGCCTTCGCATTTTGAATAACAGCACGTAATCTAGAGTTACTATCGGGGTCAGGACCGCCTTCTTTTACAGCAATCACAATATCTTTCCCAATACGTGTAAACGCTTTAGACATAGCGCTCCAGCGTTTCATTTTACGTGCTTTTCTAAATTCAAATGCTCTTCCCATATATTAATCTCTTCTAGAGGATTTAATTCTCCGACCTTATTAAGTCAAAATTAAAAAGTCAATGTACTAATTTATATTCCGTAGACTTGCTCCGAAATTGTTGATTTTAATCTGTAAAAATAATAAAAAGTAAGACTTTTCAAAGTATCTATGCACTGAGAATGTCTTCAATAGCTGCTGCAAGCTCAAAATCATTTTCGGTAACGCCACCATGATCGTGCGTAGACAATGTTATAGATAGCTCATTATAGACATTACTCCAGTCAGGATGATGTTGTAAACGTTCGGCTTCAAAGGCAATACGTGTCATCGTAGAAAAAACTTCTCTAAAGTTTTCAAACTCTAAACTAGTATGAATAGCGTTATCTTCATATTCCCAATCTGGAAAACCTTCTAAACGATCTTTAATTTGTGCTTCTGTAAGTTTCATAAACGATGTGTTTTTATTATAAACATAAATGTATAGGGTAATTTACATAATTCCGCTTTCGCGAAAGCGTACTTAAGAGAAAAATAACATAGAAATTTTATATGCGATTTTGAATAGATGAAATCTAAAAAATCTTTAGATAGTATTATTCTCGTATGCTCCAAATTTCGTGTATTGGATTTCCTTTACTGGATAATCCTTTATGATGCCAGACGCCATCAATCAACTCATAACTAAATGGTAAGTTACGTCCAACTTTGGAATCATCTCTAGAAAAGAATTCAATACGTTCTGTATATTCTCCATTTAGAGTTGTGTACGTCCCTCCACCTGTTCCCATAAATTGTTTGGTTTCTGTATTATATGCGATCCATTGAAATCGAGTACCAGAAAGTATCTTCATAGTTTTTCTAGGCCTACTTGTATCCCGTATTTGAGTTTTACCATCTCGTATTCTCCCAGACATCAACCAAGCACCTTGTAGCTTCCCAGGCTTTCCATTATCTATTCTACTTAATTTTAAGTTACTACCTACAATTTGAATTGTAGTATCTGTAAGTATCACTTTAAAACGTGTCTCAGTACCCACACGCTCTGAAATATCAGTATGAAACTCTACTTTTTCTGTCATGGTATTTCCTTCTAATTTCCAAGTACCACCATTAGAATGAATAAACGCTCCTGTAGTTGCATTATAAGTTGTTAGCACTTGATATCCGTCTGCAAAAATGACTACGTTCTTTAATTTCTCACCATTTTCAGAAGTAGTGTAGTTTTCCCAAGCTCCAATAAGACTTTGCGCCTGTATTCCCATGAATGTTAACATACATAAGGGCAATATCATTATTTTTTTCATGATGCTATGTATTATGAGTTATAAAAATACTGGGCTGTATGGTCATTGTAAGATCTCACTGATCTGAACGACGGGTTGAATAGTAGTATAATTTGGAATGTCACTAATTATTTTTTCTGCATTAGGTCCAAATACTTCTTGATATTCGGCTAAGGTGTCAAAATATAAATACCCAATTGCCAAGTATGGAATAGGAGCATCTGGTGTTCTGCCAGCAATACCTTGATCAATAGCTAGATGTTTTGGAGAGTTACCAAATAAACTCACTAGCATAGGCATCTGCTTTTCATAAGATACATTGTTAGCACTAGTATTATTTCTTTTCTTCTCTCATAATTTTCTCCATTTTACGACCTTTTGCCAATTCATCAATCAACTTTTCCATACGTCTACATTGTTTATACACTTCAAATTCGTCTTCTATTTCTTCAATTCGATAACCACAAACAACTCCTTTAATCAAGTGTGCATTTGGATGGATTTTTGCTTTTTCAAAAAACGTTCTAAATGTTACTTTCTCTTCAATTAATGTTTGTAATTTATCTTCATCAAAACCAGTTAACCACTCTATTACTTGATGAAATTCTTCTTTTGTTCTACCATGCTTTTCTAATCTATTCCAGTAAAGGGGGTAAATAGATGCAAAGATCATGTTAGCTACTTTCTCATTTTTTTCGGCTGTAACTTTCATTTTTATTTGCTTTTGAATTAATTTGTGTTGACAATAGGTATAAGAAACGTAGAAACTTAGGGTAGGTGATAAACGATACGTTTCAAGTTGGTACTAAATTCAAATATAAATATTTTGCTTTTACCTTCAATATTGAAAAAACCAAATTATATTTGGCGATCTTGCAAATAAAGACAGACTTTTGGATTATGCTCTAAAATCCTATATTTTCTTATACCGTGTTAGTCTACGTTTTTTGCGTAAGTTTCAAAAATTCCACTTAATGATGGAAAAGAATTCTTGCTAAAATGTGAGTCTATTTTTCTTTTAATTATTGTAAAGACAGATTCTTCTGGTAAGTCTTTCCAATTTTCTACAGCTACAGGACCAACAAGGATTTCATTAATTTTTTTCGAAAATATTGCTGAGCCTGGCTCAAAATCATGTTCATCGATAGAAAATTCATTAGCAATTTTAATACATCTTTCCGCTACAATTGTTGCCATAACACAAAGAGCATCTTCAACTCGAACACGATTCTCAGTTTGAACACTATTATAAACATAATTCACTAGATTTTTAGTCAGTTTTTCAATTGAAGGTTTAGAGTTTAAAAAATCAAAAAATCTCATAATTTTGTTTTAATATTGCCTAACAATCGTATAAAGAACATGTCTTTTATATTCCCTGTTATTCACAAATATATTGTAAACTTTTAATTTATAGATGTATAGATATTTGTTTAATAAACCATTTTCAAATGGTGCATCTGTTTATAAATGAATACAATTAACTATATGCACCTTTCCTTCTTGAACTTAGTAGATACAAGCAATGTTTACGTACGGTTTTCCGTATTCTTAATGAAAGCGGTTATAAGAGGATAGTGATATACAAGAGTCATCTCGACAACTAGGAGAGATCTCACAAGAAGCTCAATATTGAATATAATCATATCAATGTAATGTGATTTCTCATAACTCGTGCTTTGTTCTGTCAAAATGACTAGAGAGTTTCATATGAAATAAGGTTTTCTTTTTATAAAACTATAGCTTCTAAAGTAATTAAAATAAGAGATTGTATAAAGCCACTAGTCATTTATGAGTGATAGCAACAGCAGTGAATAGTCATAACAAATTCAGTTACTTTTATCAATTTATGGTCATAAGGTCGTTATTGGTGGTTGTTAATTTTTAAGCTTTTTAATTATTTTTTTTCCATAAATTATTTGAATAAATAGCATCGGTATAATTACCTGCTTTAAGTTCTATTGACACTAATTTATTTTGGTTCAATATTTCTTTGGTAAACAGATCACTATTCTTCCAACACTTGGGGCTAATTATTTCAGTTTTTTTAGTCCCATCTTCAAAAACATATATTAGTTCAAAAGCTAAAGGAAATCCTCCTTCATTTATAATTGTTAATTTATTGTTTTTTATTCCATCGTTTTTAAGATCAGGGTAACCAAAATTAAAATACCATTTATTCCAAAACCAATTTAAGTCTTTGCCAGAAACATCGTTGAAAGTAAAAAAGAAATCATAGGGAGTTGGGTGTTTTCCTTTCCATCTATCCATAAATGTTTTAAAACACTTATCAAAAATTTCTTCTCCAAGTAAATAATAAAGTGAATAATAAGAGAATGCACTTATTGTATATGAATTAATCCATGAATATTCAGGTCTAGTATAAGTTGGTACCATCATAGGTGCGACCCAGTGTTTGGTAATATTTTCATTATCGTATTTATATTTTAAAAGCTCTGGGCTAAAGTATTCGGCAAACTCTGCCCAACCTTCATCCATCCACCCATATCTTTTTTCATTGATACCAGTAAGAAAAGGATAATACATATGAAACATTTCATGAAGAGTTAAACCAAAATTTGCTTGATAATCAGATATTTCATACCCTAAAGATGTAGAAAGTTGTTTACCACTCCATACATCATCATTTGCCATTCCTGGAAATTCCATGCCCCCTCCAAAATTACCATTGAAAATTGTAAAGTGATTATATGGAAATGGGTATTTAGGGAACTTTTCATGAAATAACTTAAGTGATTCTTGTTGTGCCTTGAGAACTGTTGAAAAGCCAGAATTTTTCATATCATAAACTATATTTAAAAAGTACTCACCCATTTCATCATTATAAGAAGTAGCTTCCCAAATAAATTGATTACTCAAGGCAAAGGAAAAATCTGGAATTTTGTTTGCTTCGTACTTCCAAATATTATTATTAACCTTTAATCCAATATCGGACTTACCTATTATTGTAACCGATTTAGATGAGTGTTTAGCTTCATTTATTCGATTTAAAATTTTTTCAGGAAATATTTCTGTTGGATTTTTAAGTTCTGTACTTGACCAAACTAAATAGTTTTTAGGGACTTCAACTTCAATCTTAAAATTTGCTAAATCATGATAGAATTCTGAAATAGCATCATAAGTAATATTGTCCCAACCATGAATATCATCAAATACAGCAATTTCAGGATACCAGTAAGCGATAAACATTGAATTACTATCTATTGCGCCAGACCTTCTAAATCCTTTACCAGGTATCGTATAGTGCCACTTATACTTAATGTTTAGAGTATCTCCACTAGATAGAGGTGAAGCTAATTGAATAGTAAATTGAGTATCAGAAATTTTGAATTGATTTTTATCTTCTAAATCAATCGTTAAGCCCTGTAATTTAAGTTCATCTATTACCATACCTTTATCACCTTTAAAACCTTTTGGGAAAACATTAGTATCAACTTTATTTTTATAATAATTTGGATACCCATGCAATACAATTGAATTTAGAGAATTAGGACTATTATTTATATATTCTACGATACCTACACCTTGTAACAACTTATTAACAGGGTTAATTTTTACTTTTAAATTGTAAGAGGCATCATTTTGCCAGTAATTATCGCCTATTTCTCCTTTATAGCTTCTTGTTTTATTTTCATATGCTTTTTTAAATTCCCGTGACATAGGAAGTTTTTGTGCATAGGAACATAGAGTAATAAAAAAGATTCCAATTACTAGTATGTTTTTCATTTGTATTTACTTTATAGTGTTTTTTACTTTCTCAAATGTAATCGAAATTTTAAAGATTACACTTTTAGATTTTGAAGATAAATTCTTGTATAATAACTCTTATAATACATTGATTTTAATTCCTTTGATAAAAAAATATTTGAGAATAATACAATTTCTTATTACTCTTACCTTGATGTGTCAAGATAATAAGCTCTTAAGTCTCATTCCTACATTTTCTAACTTATGTGTATCTTTATAAGTTTTCTCGAAAGCAGAGAAGAGAATATTAGAATGTAGAGAATAAAAGAAATCTTAAATTTTACAGCAAAGTGATCTTACGTAATTAATTAAGAGTAGGCATTTTGTTACAATTCTATCTATGACAAAACCTTTCAATGTTCTTACGTTAGAGTTTATAACTTTTGACTTCCGATCACTACCTCTTCATTGGTAATACCTAAATGCTTAGGGAGTTTATTATCTCTAGGGAGTACAGCTAGATATCTATCAAAATTACTGGTATATACATTTTTATAAATAGGAGTACGGTTGAGATCAAGCATAGTAACGAGATCGCTTACAAATTCCTTATGATGTATTAAGTCTTTACTTCCTAAATGGAAAATACCGTGTAGTTTTCGGTTAATGATATAATGTACTTGTTGACTAAACTTGGAGTCGGTAGTGGTATTGATTATGAGATGTGGAAACACTTCTATGGGGTCGCCTAGAAGGATATTGTTTTTTATTTCGCGCAAGCGTTCTGATTGTACGCCAAATACCATAGGCAATCGTACAATAGCGTATTGTTTTTCTGGGAGATTACGCATGAGTAACGTCTCTATACGTATTTTGAGTTTCCCATAAATACTCTCAGATAAGGTTTTATCGTTCTCATAACTAGGATAATGAGAGAAAGCATCAAAGACGTTTGCGCTTGACAAAAATATAATACGACAATTACTGATGGCAGCGTATTGTACTATAAGTTCATGTGCTTCTAACTGCGCAGGGAATGGTCCTCGTAAGGAAGAAATAATAACAGAAGGCCTTATTGTTTTAAGTAATTCAAAGATGTCATCAGCAATGAGATCATACTTATAAAAATGTTTATTATCGCTATAGATCTTACCAGAATGATAGGTACCATACGTATCATAATAGCGATATAACTCTTTATATAAAGCGACGCCTAGGAAACCAGATGCTCCTAGAATAAGAACTTTATCTTTTGATTTTTTATAAGCGATAATGGGGGAGTTTTCAGTATAAACTAGCTAGAGATATTTTTGCATCTATAGCTAGCTTGGTATTATAAAATGTTACTTATTTTTTATAGAACGGTGGTCTTACAACGGTAGCAGGTACTGCTTTCTTGCGTATCTGTATATTAATTTTTGAATCTATTTTAGTATATCCAGTCTCTACATAGCCTAAACCGATACCTTTTTCAACAGATGGCCCCATCGTACCAGAGGTTACTTGACCAATTTTTGTTCCTTGATCATCTACAATATCATAACCTTGACGAGGGATACCACGTTCATTCAATACAAAACCAACTAATTTTTTGGTAACACCTGCTTCTTTCTGCGCTTTTAGAGCCTCACTATTCACAAAATCTTTTGAAAATTTAGTGACCCATCCTAATCCAGCTTCTATAGGTGATGTTGTATCATCTATATCATTACCATAGAGACAATACCCCATTTCCAAACGTAAGGTATCACGTGCTGCAAGTCCAATAGGTTTGATATCCCAATCGGCTCCAGCTTCAAAAACCTTTTTCCAGATTGTCTCTGCATCTTTGTTATGGCAGTATATTTCAAAACCACCACTTCCTGTATATCCAGTAGCACTGATGATTACATTTTCAGCTCCAGCAAATGGCGCTACTTGGAATGTATAAAATTTAATAGCTGAAAGATCAACATCTGTCAATGATTGCATAGCTTCTGCTGCTTTAGGACCTTGAATGGCAAGCAGTGAGAAATCTTCAGAAATATTTCGAAGGGTTACTCCGAAATTGTTATGCTTATTAAACCAAGCCCAATCTTTATCAATATTTGAAGCATTTACAACGGCTAGATATTCTGTTTCTTTTATGCGATATACAATAAGATCATCTACAATTCCTCCATCTTCATTTGGTAAACAATTGTATTGAGCACCACCGACATCTATTTTTGAAATATCATTAGAACAGATACGTTGTAAAAAATCCAATGCTTTATCTCCATTAATGAGAAACTCTCCCATATGAGAGACATCAAAAACGCCTACGCCTTTACGTACGGTTTCATGTTCAATAGTTACGCCATCATAAGAAACAGGCATGTTATATCCAGCAAAAGGAACCATTTTTGCTCCTAAAGCTTCATGTATTGCGGTTAATGCAGTGTTTTTCATTTGTGTCAAAATTTGCTGCACAAATGTACGTAAAATGAAGTGCTAATAATAGCTTTAAAATAGGGTTCTTTTTGTATTTAATTCATCCTATTTTTACGATCATCTTTTGTTGGAAAATATAAGTTAGAACTACTGTAAGATGTGCCAAAGTTTTGAGCACCAGCATATACTTGTTGTATGGCATCTTCTACTTGATTTTCTGTTAACTCTTTTAAAGGATGCATAAAAACTGACCATAATACATCATCAGAAATAGCATACTTAATATCTAATGCTGTATGAAAGTTTGCTTCTAGGCATGCGGTCATTTCTGAAGCAGTCATTTTTTTGGTTTCGATAATAGGAGCTATAAAACGCATTCTATTATGTAGCTCATCAGTAAGACAAATAATTTGAGTATCTCCTATCACAAATTGCCAGTGACCATTACCTCCTGTAATATCTTCTATGAGCGTGCGAAATATAGTATCTAATTTTTTATTGTTCATATATTATTTTCTTTTATGACTATATATCCATGCAAAGAATTCTTTTTCTACAAACGCATGATCCCAACTATTGTGACCTACTTCAGGATATATTGTAAGTTTTGGAATATTTCCTGCTTTTAAAATTGCTTCGCTTATAATTTTAGAATAGTAGGATGGTACTACAGTATCATCATCTCCGTGAAAAATCCATACGGGTGTTTCATTTGACCATAAAGCTACATTTTCTATATTTCCAGCTCCACAAATAGGAGTTGCAGCTGCAAATAAGGTTGGTCTTCGCGACAAGAGTTCAAAAGTGCCCATACCTCCCATAGATAAACCGCTTATATATACACGATCCGTATCTATATACTCTTTTTCCAGATATGTATCTATCAATCCCATGACAGCACTCATTGCCCACGTAGGTTCACTTTGTTTTGGAAATGTAAAGATATTCGTGTTGTTTTCTTGATCTCTACTATATGTTCGTTGTGCCCAATAATCGTCTTTAGGACATTGCGGAAAAATAACAATAGCGGGATAGTTTGTATTTTGATCTATAAATAGTTGACTTCCGTGTACAAGTTGTGCTTCGTTATCATTTCCACGTTCTCCAGAACCGTGTAAAAAAACATGTAATGGATATTGCTTTGACTCATCAAAATCTATAGGTTTTAAAACACGATAATTAAGTGTCTTCTCTTTATGTTCAAATGACTCTTTATCAAAAATAGCGTTTTGAGCAATACTAGTATACCCAATACATAGAACGTATAGCAAGATAAATCTCATAAAGTGTGAATTATATAGATGTAATATACTTAAAATATGGACAATATATAGTAGGTAAAATACGCTTTCGCGAAAGCATACTAAGGAAGTATACCATAAGAGTTTTTCTTTATTAAAAAGAGAAGTGAAATGTGCTTTTAGAATGTATGTCGTTTCTCGACCCATCCACCTCCCTTCAAAGAGGTGGGGAGCTCTTTAGTTTTGAGAAGAATACGCTTTCGCGAAAGCGCATAAAAGAAGTGTAGATCTATTAAAAATAGAAAAAGATATTTTGTATTAAATATTTATAAAAATATTGTTTTGTAACTAATAAATAGTAGTATATTTGCACCCGCAAAACACCAATTCGGGGTGTAGCGTAGCCCGGTTATCGCGCCGCGTTTGGGACGCGGAGG
>CAYYSK010000118.1:0-10036 GCA_964474345.1 uncultured Flavobacteriaceae bacterium | reverse complement strand
GTAGAGATGTTTACGGTAATGTTTGCTTTAGGGCGTCTACCTGGATGGATAGCACAATGGAAAGAAATGCGTGAACGCAAAGAGCCTATTGGACGTCCTCGTCAAGTATATATTGGAGAAAATTTTAGAGAATTTTCAGCTGTGTCTGAAAGATAAAATGATATATAATGATTTTGAAAGGGTAAACTAATTAGTTTACCCTTTTTTATTAAATATAGTCTCACTTTCGTGAAAACGAACAATGAAGAAATCTAGAATTTAAAAGTCAATTTTTATCAAATATTAAAAGGAGTCTTCATCACTTATTGTTTGGGATCATACATGGAGATTAGTATCTTAGTCCTATGCTTAAACTACACATAAAAAATGAAACTTCACGGTTACGTGCAGTTGTATTAGGGACTGCAGAGAGTTGTGGTCCAACACCTAAATTAGAAGATGCTTACGATCCTAAAAGTGCACAACATATAAAAGCAGGAACATACCCTATAGAATCAGATATGGTCTCAGAGATGGAAGAAGTAGCTGCCGTATTTAAAAAATATGAAGTGAAAGTATTTCGACCTGAAGTTATCAAAGATTATAATCAAATTTTTTCAAGAGATATAGGTTTTGTAATAGATAATAAGTTTATAAAAGCTAATATCCTTCCCGATAGAGAAAGAGAAATAGAAGCAATACAATATGTGATTAACCAAATCCCTGCAACTCAGGTATTCCGTTTACCCGAAGATGCCCATGTAGAAGGCGGAGATATAATGCCTTGGGGCGACTATCTTTTTGTAGGAACATATACAGGTGCTGATTACCCTGACTTTATAACTGCTCGAACTAATAAAGAAGCTGTAAAGTATCTTTCTGAGTTATTTCCACAAAAGAAAGTTGTTTCTTTTGAATTACGTAAACATAATACTGACCCTAAAGAGAATGCATTGCATTTAGATTGTTGTTTTCAACCTATAGGGAAAAACAAAGCAATTATTCATAAAAATGGATTTCTAAAAGAAAATGAATATGAGTGGTTAGTTGGCCTATTTGGTCAAGAAAATGTATTTGAAATATCTAAAGATGAAATGTATAATATGAACAGTAATGTCTTTAGTATTGCTCAAGATGTTGTAGTTTCTGAAAAGAATTTTACACGTTTGAATACATGGTTACGTGCTAATGGTATTACAGTAGAAGAAGTTTCTTATTCAGAAATAGCAAAACAAGAAGGATTATTGCGTTGTAGTACGCTTCCTTTGATTAGAGATTAATTTATAAGATAACGAAAAAAGCACTAGTTGTTGTATTTGGATTAATGTTTGAAAATACCATTTCTCCATTATTAAGATTTATATACATTTTTATAATAAAGGAGATAATTGCAAAATTGATTTAGAGAATTTACTAGACTAGAAAATGTAAAAAATAAGTTATGAGAACTATTTAGTAGTACTCATTTTAGGACTGTTACTTTTGCAGCTAGTTTTTTAGCTCTTTCTGTGACTTCTTTTATATTTCCATTTAAACTGTCGTAAGTTACAATAACTCCCATGCGGCGATAGGGTCTAGAACTAGGTTTGCCAAATAATCTAAAGTCAGATTTTTTTGTATTAGCGATATCAGAAATGCCTTCAAAAGTTGGATTTTCAGAATGATCAGTTGCTAGGATGACAGCACTAGCACCTATCCGTTCTTGTGTAATTTCAGGAATCGGTAAACCTAAAACAGCTCGTAAATGTAATTCAAATTCATTAAAATTTTGAGTATTTCCTAATGTAACCATGCCAGTGTCGTGAGGTCTTGGAGAAAGTTCAGAAAAGTAAACTCCATCATCTGCTATAAAAAACTCAACCCCCCAAATTCCAGAGCCACCTAGTGCTTTTGTTACTTTGGCAGCCATACCTTGAGCTACTTCTAGATGCTCAGAGATCATAGTTGCTGGTTGCCAACTTTCTTGATAATCTCCTCTTTCTTGTCTATGACCTATTGGAGGGCAAAAAAGTGTTTTACCTTCTCGTTGTGTTACAGTAAGTAATGTTATTTCGTAATTAAAATTCACGAAGCCTTCTACAATAACCTCGGCAACATCACCACGCGAGCCTTCTTGAGAGTAGTCCCAAGCTTTTTGGATATCAGCTTCGGTTTTGATAGTAGATTGCCCTTTTCCGCTAGAAGACATAAGTGGTTTTACCACGCAGGGCATTCCTATTTCTTGTACTGCTTCTGATAACGCTTTCGCGGAAGCGGCATACCTATAACCTGCCGTTTTCAAACCAAGTTCTTTGGCAGCTAGGTCACGTATCGATTTGCGATTCATTGTATAATTAGCAGCTTTAGCGCTTGGAATTACCGTATAACCCTCCTTTTCATATTCATAAAAACGTTCTGTACGTATGGCCTCTATTTCTGGAACAATATAATCTGGCTGATGTTTTGAAACAATATGATCTAGCGCATCGCCATCAAGCATATTAATCACTTCAAACCCGTGAGCAACTTGCATAGCTGGGGCGTTTGCATAACTGTCTACAGCGATTACTGTTTGTCCTAAACGTTGTGCTGCGATCACAAATTCTTTGCCAAGCTCTCCAGAACCTAAAAGGAGTATTTTTGCCATATTATTATTGTATATTTACGTAACTAACTGATTTATTGCGTCATGAAATTAAAACTACTTTTCCTATTATTTGTAATTTTTCAAACTTCATATAGTCAGACTGCAAAAATACAATTTATCCATAATGCTCCCGATGTTTCTATCACAGAAGTTGATGTATTTGTAGATGATAACTTGATAATAGATAACCTTGAGTTTAAAAAAGGTTCTACTTTTTTAGATATCCCCTTTAATGGTGATATGGCTCAGATTACTATTACAAGGTCAACAGATGAAAATGATATTTTAGTGTCTCGTGAATGTATGCTTGTAGATCAAGAAAATTATTATGTAGTGATAGATGGTATTGTTGACACTGCTAGTTATGTGGATACAGAGCCATTTGATATATATCTATACGAAGGCGCACATATTGAAGCAGATTTTCTAGGAGAGGAATATGAAAATACAGATATCCAAGTGCATCACGGGGCTGTGGGATTTGGTTTTCCATTAACAGTATATGCTTCTGGAGCGCTTGCGTGTGGAGGACTTCTTTTAAGTGATAACTTGAATTACTCAGGTTTTGGTGATAATTATATTCATGGAGGAGGAAGTGAAGATTATTATATAGATATTTTTGGAGGAGATTTTAGTTATGGAGTGATGATTCCTTTTCAAACAGGAGAATTGATGCTAGAAGATCAAGGAGTTTTAATGTTGCTGACAGGGTTTCGTAATCCAGAACAGAATAATAATGGAGAACCTTTTAATGTGACGTATATAACTCCTGATGGCGGAGATTTTAGGCAATTTACTTTAGGACTAGATGAAAGTATTTTTGAAGAAGTTGCTGTGTTTCCAAATCCAACGGAAGGTAGAATAGGAATTAGTAGTTTAGAAGGAGATGTAACTGCAATGCTTTATGATGCAACAGGTAGAGTTATTAAGGATAATATACGATTAAATACAAGCGGTGTAAGCTCTATAGACTTATTTGCTTTAAAATCGGGTGTTTACTTCCTTCGATTAACAGACCAAAATAATAATGCGTCTACAGTGAGACGCATTATTAAAAAGTAATTGAGTTTGCTTTCGCGAAAACGAATATCTATTTATTAGAAGCAATCCACTTGTCTATTTTATTTTCTAATAAAGCAAGAGGGATACATCCAGTTTCTAATACTTCTTTGTGAAATTCTCTAATATCAAATTTATCCCCTAAAACTTTTGTAGCTTTTGCTCTGAGCTCACGAATCTTTAATTGCCCTATTTTATAAGATAACGCTTGACCAGGGTTGGCCATATAGCGCTCTATCTCAGAAGTAATGCCTGCTTCGCTTTCGGCTTCATTGTCAAGACAATATGCAATTGCTTTTTCTCGACTCCATCCTTTTGTGTGAATTCCAGTATCTACTACTAGTCGTACAGCACGATGCATTTCGGCACCAAGCATTCCAAAAAGTTGATAAGGATCTGTATAAAGCCCTAATTCTGTTCCTAATGATTCTGTATATAAGGCCCATCCTTCCCCATAAGCACTATACCATAATGTTTTTCTAAACTGAGGAAGTTCTTTACTTTCTTGCGTGAGTGAGATTTGAAAATGATGTCCGGGAATTGCTTCATGTAAAAATAAAGATTCATCAGAATACACATTGTAACTAGATGCATTTGGAATAGGAGTGTAAAAAATACCTGGACGTGTACCATCTAAAGAACCTGGATTGTATTCTGCACTAGCAGATTTCTCACGGAATGCCTCGGTACGACGAACTTCAAAAGGAGTTTTAGGTTGTAAACTAAATAATTCATCAACTTTTGGCTTCATCGTAGCATGCATCTTATTGAAATTTGCAATAATTTCTTCAGGAGTAGAAAAAGGCATTAATTCTTTACTGTTGCGTACATAATCAAAAAATGCTTTTAGATTTCCTTTAAAACCTACTTGCTCTTTTATCTTTTCCATTTCAGCACGTATACGAGCAACTTCGCTTAACCCTAGATTATGGATTTCATCTGCGCTCATCGTAGTTGTTGTAAAATATTTTATGGCAAAATCATAATAACTTGATCCATTTGGTAAATCACTAAACCCTGAAGAGTCACGACCTGCAGTCATATATTCATTTTTCATAAAGTCAGCCATTTTTGAGTATGCAGGAATGACTTTGTCTTTAATCATAGCAGTATAACGTGTAGTAATTGCTTTTTTGTCATCTTCAGAAAACCCTTCTGGAAGATTTGTAATGGGAGTGTAAAACAGATGAGATTGAACATCTGTTTGCGCTAGTGATTCCATTTGCGGAACTACTTTTTTGATAAGAGATTTAGGAAGTACGTATCCTTCCTTCATTCCTTGACGCATATTTTTTTCAGCACTAGATAACCATACAAGATAGTTGTCTACTCTTTTTTGCCAATTTTTATAATCTTCTATTGTTTTAAATGGTTGCGCACCTGCTCCACTGGCTAATTGACCAAACATTAAATGCGGAGACCACATTTGATCAATAGGCATTAGGTCTTTTTTATAACGTAACAATTCTAAGTTGACATCGCAATCCCATTGAAGTACAGCTTTACTTAATTGCTCGCTGGCACTTAGGTTTTCATCAGGATAATTTGTTAATGATGCTTTGTAAGATTCATAATATGCTTTTGTTTTGGCTTTTTGTTCTGGAGATAAAACGTCAGGAAATTGATCATTATATCTATTATCACCAGCCATTGTAGCATTGAGAGGATTTAATTGTAATCCTTCTTCATAATAATTGTCTAGCATTTCTTCAAAGGAAATGATAGAAGAAGTTTCTTTTTCTTCGGGAGTAGTTACTTCGTTTTTACAACTTAAGATAAGCAAAGCAATAAAACTAGTAAGGAGTATTTTTTTCATAATTCATTTTTGAATACTTACAGATTCATAAAATTAGGAATATATAAGCAATTAGATGTTGATATTTTATGGTCAATAAAGATACGTATTAGACATTAAAAAATGATGTAATCCATATGAGAGATGTGTAGGTGTTTTACGCTTTCGCGAAAGCAAAATTAACAACAACTTTATCATATCTTTTGTACCTTGTTTGTATGAGAAATGTAATGCAAATATTTTTGACGATGATACTACTCTGTAGTTTTTCAATAGTCACAGCCTGTTCTATCGTGTATTATGTAGATCCAGATACAGGTAAGATCTATGTGGTAAATAATGAAGATTTTTGGTATGATACAGATGCATATATTCAAATAGAACCAGAAACAAAAAATAAATTAGCGCGTTTGTGGTATGGGTGGAATGATTTTGGACAAGGAGGAGTAAATAGTGCTGGATTATTTTTTGATGTTGCAGTAACGCCAAATCAAAAAGTTCCTAAAGGGTATAAACTTCCAAAAGGAAATATAACAGATAGAATTCTTGCAAATTGCCGTACAGTAGATGAGGTACTTGCTTATATGGAGAAAGAAAAAATGGCATTGAACCAAAGTCATATGTTAATAGGTGACGCTGAAGGTAATGCGATTATTGTAGAGTGGATAGATGGAAAAAAGCATGTTATAAAAAGACAAGGAAATAGCCTTATTGCTACTAATTATCTCTTGTTAAAGCCTGAAGCGGGTAATTATCCATGTCCTCGTTATGCATCTATAGAAGAACGTATTAAAGAAATGGAATCTTCAGGGGACCCTATTGCATTGCCTAGTATGTCAACAATTGTAACACAAGCATATCAAACACCTAGAACTCTTGATAATGGAAAAATACTAGGGACATTATATACTAGCTTTATTGATATTACTGAGATGAAAATGGTTTTTTTACCTAAACTCAATGGTGAAAAAGTGATGCAATTTGATTTACAAGAAGAGTTTAAAAACCCTAGGAAGATAGAATTATTTTAATTGTGGGGCGATAGTCAAAAGGTTTAATTCCCTAATGCTTGCATCGAAGTAATTCATTAAAAAAGCCTATTTGTAAGGCAGGCTTTAAATTTTTTATGCTTTCGCGAAAGCGACTAATTAAGAAACAGCTTCTTTAATTCGTTTGATGGCTTCTTTTATTTGATCTGCACTAGCCGCATATGAAATTCGAATAGAATTTGGATTACCAAAAGCTTCTCCTGTTACTGTTGCTACATTTGCATATTCAAGTAAGTATAGTGCAAAATCTGATGCGTTATTAATTGTAACTCCATTTAGAGTTTTGCCAAAAAATGCAGTTACATCAGGAAAGACATAAAACGCGCCGTCTGGTTGATTGCAAGTAAAACCTTCTATGTTATTTAGAAGTTCAAGAATAAGACTACGTCTATTTTTAAACTCATCGATCATATATTGAACATTGCTTGGATCTGCTTCTAGAGCAGTAATCACGGCACGTTGAGCAATACAATTTGCGCCACTAGTGATTTGGCCTTGCATTTTGTTGCAAGCACGTGCAATTTCTTTGGGAGCGCCTATATATCCTATACGCCATCCAGTCATAGCAAATGCTTTTGAGACTCCATTTACAGTAATTGTACGATTGTACATGTCAGGAAACTGAGCCATACTAGCATGATCTCCTACATAATTAATGTGCTCGTATATTTCATCACTTACTACAATGATTTTTGGATGTTTTACAAGAACATCTGCAAGTGCACGAAGTTCTTCTTTGCTATATACAGATCCTGATGGATTACAAGGAGAGCTATACCACAACATTTTTGTTTTTGGAGTAATAGCTGATTCTAGTTGTTCAGGAGTCATTTTAAAATCTGTCTCAATTGAAGTCTTCACTTCAACAGGAACACCTTCTGCTATTTTTACAATATCACTATAACTTACCCAGTATGGACAAGGTAAAATGACTTCATCTCCAGGATCTAATGATATCAAAGCTATATTTGCAAGAGATTGTTTTGCTCCAGTTGATACTACAATTTGAGATGGGTCATACGTAAGTCCATTATCGCGCTTGAATTTTGTGATAATAGCACTTTTAAGTTCTCCATATCCATCTACAGGGGTATAAGAATTGTAATTGTCATTAATGGCTTGTATAGCAGCGTCCTTAATAAAATCAGGAGTATTAAAGTCAGGTTCTCCTAAACTTAACCCTATAATGTCTTTTCCTTCGGCACGCAACTCTCTTGCTTTTGAGGCCATAGCTAGTGTAGCAGATGTTGCCATACTCATAACACGATTAGAAAGTGTACTCATGCTTTTATATTAGTTGGGTGATTCGTAATTACGTTACTTTTATGCAGGTTGTACTCCCATCTCTCGTAAATGACGGAAATGTGCCATAATTGCTTTACGAGTTGTCTTGTATTCAAAATATGGAAGATTAAACTCTTTTGCTGTTTCTTTTACAATCTTGCTAATCTTAGTATAGTGTACATGACTTATATGTGGGAAAATATGATGTTCCACTTGATGATTTAAACCACCAGAAAACCAATTCATAATACGATTCTTTGTAGAAAAGTTTACAGTAGTAAATAATTGATGAATAGCCCAAGTATTTTTCATAGTCCCAGTTTCATCAGGTAAAGGCATATGTGCTTCTTCTACCATATGTGCTAATTGGAATATTAAACTTAGAATAACACCAGCAGTATAATGCATGATAAAAAATCCTAATAATACTTTCCACCATACAATGTTAGAAACAGCAAGAGGAATTACAATCCACATTCCTATATAAATAAGTTTTGTGATTACAAGTGTACTCCATTGCTTAGTAGGGCTTTGTAATTTCCCGTAAGACAATTTGCGTTTGAGATAACGTTTCATTTGCGTAATATCAGCAGTAATTACCCAATTGATAGTTAGTAATCCGTATAAAATAAATGAATAGTAATGTTGGAATTTATGATGTTTGTGCCATTCTCCATGTTTAGAGAATCGTAATACTCGACCAGCTTCCATGTCTTCATCATGTCCATGTATATTTGTATATGTATGATGAAGTACATTATGTTGTACTTGCCAATTATATACATTTCCAGCTAGGATATAAATACTGCTTCCCATGAGTTTATTAACCCATTTTTTGCTAGAAAACGATCCATGATTCCCGTCGTGCATTACATTCATGCCTACGCCAGCCATGCCAATTCCCATAACTAGAGTTAATAGTAATTGAACCCATCCTGGCATATCTAATGTTAAAAATAGAAAATAAGGAGTAAGATACATAGCAAACATCACAATTGCTTTTCCGTATAACTTCCAATTTCCGGTACGTTTAATATTATTGTCTTTAAAATAAGAATTTACGCGCTTGTTAAGTGTTCTGAAGAATTTAGCAGAATCAGCACGTGAAAATTTAATAGTGGTTTCCATATATTTTTAAAATAGGGCCTTAGCTTTCATAGCATCTATTGGGCGAAATTTTTGCTGTTTTAAGAATGGGGCTTACTATATCTGCGTATACAAATTTTTAAAAGCGGAAACTCAAAACATAAGCACAAAAATAATGATATATTCGCTAACCCAATCTTTATTACCTGAAAATTAACGTATGATTTTGGTACTTTTGCATAGAAATATAATCTATGGATATTATTACAAAATACTTCCCTGATCTAACTGAGGAACAGTATGCGCAATTTATGCAACTTAAAGATTTGTATAAAGATTGGAACTTGAAAATTAATGTAGTAAGTCGTAAGGATATAGATGAAATATATATGCGTCATGTATTACATTCGTTAGGAATCGCTAAAGTTATGAAGTTTAATGCAGGGGCGACTATATTAGATGTAGGAACTGGTGGTGGCTTTCCAGGGATCCCATTAGCTATATTATTTCCAGAAACTCAATTTCATTTAGTAGATAGTATAAGTAAAAAAATAAGAGTTGTAGATGAGATAGTTGCTGGGCTTGGTATCGCTAATGTAAAAACAACAAATGATCGTGTAGAAAATGTGCCGGGACAATACGATTTTATTGTCAGTAGAGCTGTGGCTCAAATGGAAACATTTGTTCGTTGGATAAAAGGACATGTCAAAAAGAAAAGTGAACATGAACTTAAAAATGGAATTTTGTACCTTAAAGGAGGGGATCTTACAGAAGAGTTGAAAAAATATACAACAGCTCAAATATATAATCTAACGGATTTCTACAATGAAGACTTCTTTGAAACCAAAAAAATAGTCTATCTCCCATTAAAATATAAAGGATAGGTAAACAATTTAAAAAATAAATAAACCCAAGAACTGCATATTTAGTAGGTAGTAAGGAAGGATGAGGTTTTATTTTTTGTATTTTTTTATAGTCTAGGCAACCTTTTTAAAAAGAGTTGCGTCTATATATATAGAAACCATCTTTACAATTGATGAAAGTCATACAATTTACAAACGAAAAACAACTCATTAAGAAGGCGATTAAGTGCGACCGCGCTGCGCAACGACGTCTTTATGAATTGCACTCACCAAAAATGTTAAGCGTTTGTAGATA
>CAYYSK010000117.1:7740-10091 GCA_964474345.1 uncultured Flavobacteriaceae bacterium | reverse complement strand
TACAAAATATTAAAATCAATGCATAAAAAAAGACTGCCTTTTTAGACAGCCTCTTAAACACTATATTCAATTTAGGGGGATCGAAATAGTGTATCGGGGTTTTAAGTAGAGTTCTAGTAATTAAAAAAACAATTATACTATGGACTTCATAGGCAATTTGGGGTGAAAGACGACGAAGCCTATTCCATCATCATATATGATGACTTCATTGAGTGTTAGGCTGCCATAGACATTGTTGTTTTTGTTTCTTTTTTTATTGCTGCAAAAGCATCTAAATACATTTCTGTAATGGCGCTCATAGGTAATGCAGTAGCTGCTTGATAATTTGCTTTTGCGATTTGATCTCTATATGATTTATTTAATACTAATTTTTTGATTGCTTCTGCCAAGCTTGATACATTATTAGGCTCAAAAAATGCACCTCTGTATCCTTCTTCTTTAACAAGAATGCTTAGATCTCCCAAGTCAGGCATAACTACCGCTTTTCCATAGCTTCCAGCTTGATGTAATACCCCAGAACTTCCTGTTGTAGACGTGTAAGGAAATACGACCATCGCACTTTCTGAAAAAATCATAGGAACATCTTCTTCTTCTACATATCCTGTAAATGTAAGGTTAGGAATATGCGCATAACGTTTTTGTACATCGGCTAAGTATCCTTTAGTATTAGGGTTATCTGTACCAGCAATCACAACTTCTATATCTTGATGTGTTTCTTTACGTACTTGTGCTACTGCTTCAATAAGTAGTTCTACTTTTTTATAGGTTCCAAACTTTCCAAAAGTCATCACTTTAAGAGGACCATCTTTAAGATCATATGATGGTTCTTCTGGAATTTCAAAAGTTCCATGGGGAATCAAAATTCCTTTATCACTCTTATATTTCTCTTCTAATACACCTAAGTATTTGCTTATAGTAACGGCAATAGTATCTGCTTTTAAAACTACTTTGGTAAGCAGCGTCCCTATTGTTTGAAATACTTTAATTTTCAACTTGTTATTGGTAAAACCGGCACTTGTAAGGTCTACCGTTTCCATAATATTGTGCAATAATACAATCGTAGGAATTTTCATTAATTTTGAAATCCAAGGAGAAAATAAACCTAATGCTGCTGGCACTTTCTTGTCTCCAAACTTCATAAATTGTAAGTTATAAAGTACTCCATCTGGTTGTACTCGACGTATTGCTTTTGCAATAGAAAACACATTTGTATAGCTATTAAAACGCCAGCAAGGAACTACTCTGATGATACATCCTGCTTCTTTAAAAGTAATATCTGCTTCTTCAGGCAGCACATCTGTCAAGAGTACAACTTCTGTTACTTCTGTATGTTGTCTAAAATGTTTTACCAAGTGATATGCATACTCATTAAGAGTGATTTTACTTGGTGGATATGCGGTTACAATAGCTAGTTTCATAGTAGATATAGTTTAGGTTGAGGCTTCGGCATATTTTTGCTTATAGTAAAAACACTCAGTTGCCTTGTATTTTTTTATTATAAATTCTAGGTGATTTTGTTATAAACGGAATCGTGTCAAACTCACTGAGATTTTATTGCACTAAGCTGCTTGACGGTAAGATGATCTACTATTTATGAGATCATATTGACGTGCTGCAGATTCTGGAGTAAAACTGTAGAATGTAAATTCTTGTTCTTCTTTAATTTCATTTTTAAGAGATTCTAAAGCCCTTTCTACTTCTTTTATACCTTCATGTATACCGCATAGGTTTACTAGAACAGTATCTGTACATTGTAATAAAGCCTTAAAAAATTGTTGAATCTCGTGTGCTTGTGTTGTTGTTGCTTTTCCATATATACAAAAAACATTGTCGATTTTTTTAATTTGAAGTGCCATAACTATCTTGTTTTTAAATTAGTACACTACAAATATGAGATATCAACACTATAAAAAAAGAGCAAATCCGATAGATCGACCATATCTGTAGACGAATGGTATTTTAGGTTCGGTAAAACGGTTTCCCTTTACTACCAGTTCCCTCCAATCCTCAAAGGGGAAAATACTACAGGTATTAAAAAGTTCCTTCTCTTCTAGAAAGGAGGATGTATCAAGATAATGAGATACAGACGGAGGGAAGATTTATCGTAAATACCAAAGTAAGGAACTCATATACCTAACAATTTCTAATGAATCATTAAACCCGAATTATGCATTAGAAAATAGAGCAATGTATATTCAAGAAAACTATTTTCTGCAATTTTAAAACTAGCAACGTTAGAGATTGCGATACAATTCGTCTGTGACGAATCATTCAATCATCTCATTAACAAAAATATAATACTCCTTCTCTCATCGAGGGAAGGTGGCTGTATTAAGAAACGAAATACAGAC
>CAYYSK010000117.1:0-7640 GCA_964474345.1 uncultured Flavobacteriaceae bacterium | reverse complement strand
CCTCGTTTCTCGGAATCACTCAACCACCGACATTTAACTTCCTACTCACTTTCTAAAGAGGAAACTCTTGAATAAAATCATATCTATATACAAACGATCTCAATCATTTTTATACCAAAACAAATACTCCTTCTCTCATCGAGGGAAGGTGGCTGTATTAAGAAACGAAATACAGACGGAAGGGAGTTGTCACTTCAGTACTTCAAAACCAGTAGTTTCGATACAATTCCTCGTTTCTCGGAATCACTCAACCACCGACATTTAACTTCCTACTCACTTTCTACTTCTAAATCAAAGTGCATTAAGCAACGTTTCCAGATCTTCTTCTGTATTAAAGTATTGGAATCCTACACGAACTCCTTCGCCGCGTACCATACAGACAACGCCTTGTTCTTCAAGTTTATTTACAAGTGCTTGATCTCCTTTAAGGCTAAAAATTGATGAGTGTTGTGATCTAGAGACAACCGCTTCATCAAGCAAGCCTCTTTCTGTAAAAGCAGCTTTTGCCTTTGCCGTAAGCGTGGTAATACGATCTTCTATGATTTCTATACCTATTTCATTGATAAGATCTATTGCTTTCCCTAAACTTCCATAGTTTAAAGTATCCTGATGTCCTGGTTCAAAGCGACCTATAAAACTACCTTCTTCTTGCTTGTACTTTCCGTATTGAGAATTAAAACCTGTCGTTTTTGGAGCTACTTTTTGAGCTACTTCCTCTTTAAAAAGAAAGAGTCCGTTGCCATACCCTGCATTCATCCATTTATAACAGCTCCCGCCTAATACATCAATTCCTGAATTATCAAAATCAAAAGATTCTGTTCCTAAGTATTGAGTTGCATCAGCAAAGAATAAGGTATCAGGATATTTGGTTTTTAGCTGTTTAATAAATCCTAGATCCATCTTAATACCGCTAACATACTGTACTACTGAAAATGCAAATATATCTGGTTGCGCTTTCGCGAAAGCGGACTCAATCCCAGCTTCCATTTCTGTATGAATTGGTGTATAACTGATCTCAAAATCACGTGTAGTAAACGGCCAATTCACCGATGGATAATCTTCTTCTAATAGTAATACTTTTTTAGGGGTGTCTATTCCTTCTAATAATGTATTATACCCATATGAAAAGTTAGGAACTAGCGCTACACGATTAGGTGCACACGAAAATAACGCACCCACACTTTCTCTTACATTGGTAAGCAATTGCTCACGTCCATCTTTAATCGCACTTCCCATCACAAAAAAATCAAGATCATGTTCTTGTCTGTACTCTAATACGGGTGTTGGCAACAATCCGGAAGAAGGTGTATTGAAGTATACACATTGTTTTGTAATAGGGAAATATTTTTTAAATGACGTCATAACTTTTCTGTGCGGTTGAAAAATGTTAATTTTGAGTGTAGTCAGATACTAGTATATAAGATCTGATGTAAAGGTCGTATATATGTCTATATTCTCAAAGAAAACAACTCCTGCAATTGATCCAGAGCAGCGTGCATTGATAGAAAATGCCCAAACTCGGATGCGTCAAAAAAAGAAGTTATATCGTCACTTCGTACTATTCTTAGCAGGAGCTATCTTACTTATCGTAATTAATGAGTTACTTGGAATAGGAAAAGAAGTCAAGATTTTTGGAAAAGATTGGTTCATATGGGCCATCTTATTATGGATATTCTTCTTTCTAGTACATTTTATTAATGTCTTTGTTCTTAATCGTTTTATGAATAAAGCGTGGGAAGAAGAACAAATCAATAAACTCATTAAAAAACAACAAGATAAAATTGTTCAGCTAGAAGAAAAAGTAGCTGTTGCCCATCCATTACCTGAAAAAAAAACTTCCAACGAAAACATAGTACCACCAACACCTACAGACCCGAATACTCCCCTATGATAACAATGATTGCTGCTGCTGCAGAAAATGACGCCCTAGGGAAAGACAATGACCTAGTATGGCACTTACCAGATGATTTTAAACGATTTAAAAACTTAACGACCGGACACCATATCATTATGGGACGTAAGACGTGGGAATCCTTTCCGAAACCTTTACCCAATCGCACACATATTGTCATTACACGTAATACAGATTACAAAGCCGAAGGTGCTATTATTGTCCATTCTATGGAAGATGCGCTCGCTTTCGCGAAAGATGACGGCAATGCCTTTATTATTGGGGGTGGGGAAATTTATACCATTGGATTGGAGGTTGCCACCCATATCGAATTGACTCGCGTACATGGTGAATTTGAAGCCGATGCTTTCTTTCCTGAATTTGATAGAGATCTTTGGGAATTACAAGAAAGTGTATTTCATGATACAGATGACAGGCATAAATACAGCTTCACCTATGAGACGTGGAAGAAGAAATAAATAACATCTTATGGAAGAACATAAAGAACTTATTATGATAATCTTTTCTGTATCCGCAGGAATATTCACACTACTCGCAAGTGTTTTAAACCCGAATTATGCATTAGAAAATCTATTACATCACAAAACCACTGCAAGCACTATCACTACGCTGTATTTTTTACGGTATTCTAGGTTTTTTCTTTTTCTTTCTTGCTTATAAAATGTATACAAAAGGTATCTAAAATAAATCTAATATTTTATGAAAAAAGGATGTCGTATTGCAGATGCAATGAACACATATAATCCTACTCTGCAAATCATAAAATCTAAAGGATATAAAATCTTTCTATATCCAGATACAAGGGAAGAATTTCTTGGAGATTTTTGGGCAATTAAAGACGGTAGAGAATTTATTGGAGAAGATCCTTTACGAGTATTGGGTCTTATTACCCTATGGGAAAATAATGGAGATCAATGGAGACAAAAGAATATTCCTACTGAAGATCATTACAACAATATCTTAGAGAGAACATTTCCCGATACCGTCCAAGATATAGAGAAGTTAACACCTAAAGAATTTAATGAACTCATTATTGATTACAGCTTATTTTTTAAAACACTTCGAATCGATATAGATATTCCAAGTAATATCTCTAGGCAAAAAATGTTTGATATTATCAATTCCTATTACAAAGAATCACATTTATAAATATGACAATCCCTAAGAAAGATGCCTGAAAAATAACAATGGTCAAGAAGAGTCGCTGACTGATACGAAGAAAAGTTACATACCATTTTCTGCCGAGATTAATGAAGAATAAATGACCATTACATAAAAAATTCATTAAGACCACAGCACTTCTAAACAAAGAAATTTACCTTTGTTATTAAATACTACTGTTATGAAGTTAAGAGATCAAAATACAGCCTTACTTTTAATAGACCTTCAAAAAGGGTTTTCTGAAGAAGCACATTGGGGAGGTAATAGAAATAATCGAGATGCAGAAGATAAAGCATTACATTTATTAGAAACATGGAGGTCTTTACATCTTCCTATTTTTCATATCATTCATAGTTCACAAGATCCAAATTCTTTACTACATGAATCACATCCAGGATTTGAAATGATTGAGGCATTAAAACCTAAAAATAAAGAACCACTCATTATTAAAAATGTAAATAGTGCTTTTATTGGAACAGATTTAAAAGAACGTCTGGATGCACAAGATATCAACAAGCTTGTCATTGTAGGTTTAACTACAAATCATTGTATTTCTACGACCACAAGAATGGCTGGTAATTTAGGGTTTGATGTCCTGCTTATTTCTGATGCTACTGCTACTTTTGACAGAGAAGGACTCAACGGGCAAACGTATTCTTCAGAGATGATTCACGAGACAGCACTTGCTAGTTTACACAAAGAGTTTGCAGAAGTAATTGACAGCACTACATTATTGGAAATAGTATAGGTATATTATAGACAATTTCCATACGTATTATTACTAAAATAACTCATCACTTCTCTGAGAGGAGATGGATGAATTGGAGAATGAGATACAGACGGAAGGGAGTTACATACGATGTTTCTCATCTCCCTAATCTTCCTTAACAGGTAAGAATACTTATATTTATCTTGCAAATCAGTGGTATCTATTCTTTTTACGCTTTCGCGAAAGCGTATATAAAAATCCTAATGAGTAAGAAAAAACACATCTAATTCTCGATGTATCTATTCCTGAAGCTTTTATATAAAATCTATACTCTTTAATCTTCATAATAATACTCCTATACTTTCTGTATTTTTGCAATCACAACTAAATAAAGAATCCGCATATGAATGCATATATTTTTCCAGGTCAAGGAGCACAATTCTCAGGAATGGGACTTGATTTATTTGAAGCCTCTGGACTTGCACAAGATTTATTTCATCAAGCAAATGATATTTTAGGATTTAGTATTACCGACATTATGTTTGAAGGAGAAGCTGAAGACTTAAAACAGACTAAAGTAACTCAACCTGCAATATTTTTACATTCTGTAATTTTAAGTAAAGTTCTTGGAGATTCTTTTCAACCTGATATGGTTGCTGGGCATTCTCTTGGAGAATTAAGTGCATTGGTTGCAAATGGCACACTACATTTTGAAGATGGTTTAAAATTAGTATCTCAACGCGCACTTGCTATGCAAAAAGCGTGTGAAATACAACCCTCTACAATGGCTGCTGTACTTGGACTTGAAGATCAAGTTGTAGAAGATGTATGTACTACTATAGATGGTATTGTTGTAGCGGCAAATTATAACTGCCCTGGACAGTTAGTGATTTCTGGAGATATCCCAGCTATTGAAACTGCTTGTAAAACTTTAAAAGAAAAAGGAGCACGTCGTGCATTAGTATTACCTGTAGGAGGAGCCTTCCATTCTCCCTTAATGGAACCTGCGAGAGAAGAACTAGCTACTGCAATAGAAAATACTCCGTTCAATATACCTAATTGTCCTATTTATCAAAATGTGTCTACAACAGCTATTAACGATCCAAAAATCATTAAAGAAAATCTAATGGCACAACTTACTGCTCCTGTAAAATGGACACAAAGTATGCAACAAATGATAGCTGATGGCGCTACAAATTTTATAGAAGTAGGCCCTGGAAAAGTATTACAAGGTTTAATGCGTAAAATAGATCGTTCTGTAACAGCTACAGGGGCTACACTTCCAGAATAATATATCACAATTATATAGAGATAAAAAAAGCCCGGCATTACCGGGCTTTATTGTTACTTCCTTTTTAATCACAAATATTAATGGTCGGTAACACTCTTTACTTTTGTAGCTCCTTCTTTCACGGCAGTTTTTCCACCTTCAACAGCATCTTTAACTCCATTACCTACCTTTTGAATTCCTTCTTTTGCGCTATCTACAGCTTCTCCAGCTTTATCCATAGCATCTCCAGCGGCTTCTTTTGCATCATTTACAGCACCTTCTGCTTTATCCATAGCTTCTCCAGCTTTCTCTTTTACTCCTTCTACTGCTTCTCCAGCAGCATTTGTTGCATTTTCTATAGCCTCACCTGCAGCGTTAGTTGCATTATTAACAGCTTCTCCAGCAGCGTTGGCAGCATTTCCAACAGCTTCACCTGCTGCATTTGCAGCATTTTCTACAGCATTTCCAGTCTCTTCTGCTTTTTCTTTTACTTCTCTACATGAAGTTACATTGAGTATTAATGCTATTGCCGCAATACTTAAAATTAATCGTTTCATACTAAATTATAGTTTTTGATAGTTAGTTCGTAATCAAAATTAACATTTATATCCTAATTGTCTTTTGTTTTAAGATGAATGTTTTGTTTTTATCGATAAAATACACAAATCATGCCTTTAAAAACACTTTTAGAACTTAAATTGTGTTTTATATACGTATATACAATCCTATATGGATCATAATACATATGAAAAAAATGGAAATATTACTACATAATAACTAGGAAATATTCCTAATTTTCTTATATTCACCATATGGGAACAAATGAATTACCTTCTGAAATACGTCGTTTTAAAGAAATACGAGAAGATCACGACTTCACACAATCAGAATTTGCAGAACAATTAAGTATTAAACACTCTACTGCAGATATAGAACGTGGACGTACAAAACTTTCTGGTCGTGTTATTACTGAGTTATTACGTCTTTTTCATGTAAACCCATTATGGTTATTTGGGTATAGTAATCAAAAGCATTTAAATACAGATTCTGGAGATATCAGTCCAAAGGTTGTCGTTGTAGATAAAGAGGATCAAGAAAATATGATTCTTGTAAATCAAAAAGCAGCGGCTGGATATCCTAATAACATTCAAGATGTAGAGTGGTATCAAAAATTACCCGCTTTTGATCTTCCATTACCTCAATACCGCAACGCTACTTATCGTGGTTTTCAGATAGAAGGTGATAGTATGTTGCCAAATTTTAGACCTGACGATTGGGTACTTGCTAAAGGTGTCGAAAGTTTTGAATATGCTAGTGACAATATGATATATGTTATTGTGATGCAAGATGCTGTCGTCGTTAAAAAACTTCAAAAACTCCCTGGCTCATCAAAAGTAGTATTAGTCTCACTTAATACAGAATATGTTCCTTATGAAGTCTCTATAAGTGATATTCAAGAGATATGGCAAGTGAATAGTAAACTGACATTTAATTTAGACTCTGGATCGGAACATACACTCTTAAGAGAATTACAAGCTTCTATGTTAGAACTCAAAAGTCAAATTAATAACTTAAATGCATAACAGAACGCATGAGTTTTCCCTCATTATTTGATTTCTTAGAACGCTTACAACAAAACAATACTAAAGAATGGATGGATGCTCATCGCAAAGAGTACCAAACAATTCGTTCTTTTTTTGTGAGTTGGCTAGATGAGCTCAACACAAAATTAGCCACTATCGATTCAGATTATTTTGATACACCGGGCAAAAAAGGTATCAACCGTATTAATAATAATCTCATGTTTGCACCTAATAAACCTATATATAAGGATCACTTTGCAGCAGGATTAGATCAACTCACCAAACAAGGTGATTTCTATATAGAAGTAGGACTTAAACAATGTTTACTTGCTGGTGGTTTTTGGCGTCCAGAAAAATCAATGCTTCGTAGTATACGAGATGCAATAGACTATAATGGAGATGAACTTATAGACATTTTGGAAAAGCCATCATTTAAAAAAATGTTTGGCGCACTCTATCATGATGACCCTTTAAAAACAGCTCCTAAAGGTTTTTCTAAAGACCACCCATATATTAAATTGCTAAGACATAAAACATTTGGTGTTGAGATTACGCTTTCGCGAAAGCAAATATTAGACCCAAATTATCAAGAATATTGTATGGAAGTATATTTAGAGATGCTCCCTTTCAGGCGTTATTTAAGAGAAGCTATCACTGTACAGTAAGGTTGTATTTTAACCCGCTATGCATTAGAAAATCTATTACAGCTTGAATGTATTGCAAAATATACCGTTGCACTACATTTTTGAATTTAACCGTAGCGGTGCTACGCTAAAACTCATAAAATGTCATATTTTATTATACATCCAACCTTCATCACAAAGTTCTAATGCATAATTCGGGTTTAATCATAAAGATTCAATAAAATCTTTATTTTTGTTATTGTTTTACGCTTTCGCAAAAAATGATACCGATGCTATTGAATTATATAGCACAAAAAACGGTTCACTTCACTTGTAAATTAATAGATTAGTAGTATATTTGCACCCGCTTAAATCGAAAGAT
>CAYYSK010000116.1:0-10169 GCA_964474345.1 uncultured Flavobacteriaceae bacterium | reverse complement strand
TATTATTTTATTCTAGAATACATGTATCTTCTAGTCTTTATTAATACGTTCAAAACATAGTTGAGCACTTTGTATAGCACCCTCCATATAGCCACCATATAAGGAAGAAGTTTCAGATCCGGCTATATATAAACGGTTATTATAATAAGAATCTTGAAAAATGACTTGTCCATTATTTTGATGGGGAAGTACATAATTTTCATATGGAAAATATGTGTATTTCTGATCTTGCCAGATTGTTTCTTCGTAGGTGAGAAATTCTAAAGCCGCTTTTCCAAAAGAACGTTCTAGTTGCTCAAAAACTTTTGCTTTTCTAGCTTTTTTAGAATTACCATAAAGAGCACTATTTAAAAAACCTTTTAGTGCAAATTTGTTTTGTTCAAAATTTGTATGATCATACATCTCTGTAATTGGGCCTACATTGCTAAAAAGAGTTCCTGACCAATTGCGATCTTTCCAAAAAGGATAGCTATAACTAATCCCGAATTTAATAGATTCACCCATCCATGTATGTGTCTTTTTAGAAATAGAGATAAGGTTATCAGGTAATTCAGGTAAAAACTGTATGGTATTAACAAGAAGGTTAGGAGGTATGGTAGTAACCACTTTTGAAGCGGTGTAAGTTTTATCTTTCGTATGCACTTCTATATATTTATCAAATGCTTTTATGTTAATAACAATAGTATTAAGGTGGATTTCTTCTTTTTCTAATGCTTTTGATAATTTGCGTATTAGTTCACTACTACCGCCCTGGATTCTATAACTAGGATTTTCATTAGGAGGTAGTTGTACCTCTTGTGGAGCTTGCATGGGCAGAGGTTCATACCAAGCAGACCCTTTTGTATATTGAGGATATATAGGAATATTTAGTTCTTGAAGTAGTTGAATCAAAGCTATGTGTTGTTGCCCTAACCAAGTAGCGCCCATTTCAATAGATGTTTCACGATCTGTAAGATGTGTATAGATTCGTCCTCCTATACGATTTCTAGCTTCAAGTATTGTGACAGATACTCCTTGCTTTTTAAGTCTATATGCAAGTAAAAGTCCTGTTAATCCAGCACCTATGATAAGGATATTTTTTTTCATAATTCAAAGCTATAAAAGCTTTTCAAAACATACACTGTTTTCTATGTCTTTATATTGTCCATAATTTGGAATACGTGTGCACCCATTTTTTTATATAATGCAATTGCTTCAAGTTGTCGTATACCAGTTTCTAACTGTATCAAAATTTGTGTAGCTAATCCTTTTCCTCTTTTGAGAATTTGTTACATACATTCTTTTTATTTCTACTGTTGTGTTATCGTAGATTTTTAAAGTGCAACAGCCTACAGCTTCAAATGCTAGGTATAATAAGACACAATGTTGTAAGGTATCAATACTATTGAATTGATCATAGAAAGCATGTTCATCTCCATCTCGTTGTACAAGTTCAGTAATCTAGAAGCTTTACTATATGAATAAAATGAGAATGTTGTGATGTTGTTCTTTTACAAATCATGAGTAAATATTATTGCACTCTTACAGCGGTTCCTATAACAGATATCATCGTTACACCAGTGGTACTCATCATTTCAATATCTATAGAAACTCCTATAATAGCGTTAGCCTGTTTTTCTTCAGCTTGCGTTTTTAATTTTTCAAAAGCATTTTCTTTTGCAGCTTCTAATCCTTTTTCATAGTTTTCATAATATTTTTGGCTGTTAAACATGTCTTTAAAAGACATCCCTTTTGTAACACCAGTATTTGAAGTATATGTTGTACCTATAATGACCCCTAGGTAGTTAGTGATTTGTTTTCCGTCTATACTATTGGTTGTTGTTAAGATCATATGTATTGTTTTCCTAATTAGTGCTAGATATAATCAAATTGTTACATTATACGCTTTCGCGAAAGCGTATATAACATTCTTATAAAGAGTATAAAATACCTATCTATTAAATGGATATTCTTGTATCCAGTTATACCCTCTACTTGTGAGTCGGAAATCATCTTTTGTTAAAATCTTCGTCATACAATCAATAGTATCATTTTTATGTATGCCTTGAAAGCGCATTGTAGAATCTGTACGAGTATACTTCATCATATATACCTTTGTAGAATCCCTAAAATGTGTCCACGTAATCTTTTTTGAAATAGTATCTACTTCTGATGCATACCCAAAACGGCTCATATCTGGTCTGTAAAATTGTGTAGATCCTTTCCATTCCATAGAAACCTAGCGCCAAGCTAAGGTATCTTTAAGTGTTGGATTGATTTCTTTTCCATTAGATGTAAAGCTAGTCACTTCATAAAGCCCATATAATGGTGGTTTAGGAGCATTAGGCTCATACTCATCTAAATACCTTGTAGTTTCTATTAAAGGATAAAAGACTACAAATAACATAATTATCCAAGTTGCTATAACTGCTATTCTTTTACGTTTTGATTTTAAAAAGAATGTAAATCTTATTTTTGGAGTAGTTGATTTTAAATCTAAAAGCATGTGCAAGAGTTGTTTGATTTTAGGCGAAACAATAATGATTGCCATAAGTCATAACTCTGTAGAAAATAATTTTACTGGTACATCATAAAAATAATTAAGAACCATTACATTGGTCATTACTCCTGTAAGGATTAAGGCACCTAGGTATCGAGTACGATAATAGAGTACTGGTATTCCTCCAATCACTTCCATAAGCTCTGAAAAAATGGTGTATTCAGATGAAAAACCTTTAAATACCCATGCAAGCCCCATAGGAGACATTTGTCCTAATGGCTGTAATAAATTATAAAAACTAGGTTCAGAGAACTGCATAGGGATTACTTTTTGCCATGTATACCATCATATTATAGCCTAAGAAATAGCAAAGAAGTGTAATAAACCAGTAATTTAAACGTATTAAACCTGTTCTTTTTTTACCTAATAATGTCCAAATTGCAGTAATAAGTAGCGATAGAATTACAAAAAATAGGATTAGTACATAATCATAAGTAGTATCACCACTACCATTTGTAAAGACTGTGATATCTTTTTCTAAATGGAGGATATGTTTGCCTACCCATGGGATGATTGTTTGATATATTGAAGAAAATCAAGAACTTATAAAACCTAATCCTAATATAATATTGATGGGAAAAGGAATAATTAATAAAGTAAAGAAACTAGCTATAAAGCGAAATAGAAAACGATTTTTAATAAACATTATGATGATTGATGTATAATTAATTACTATCGAAAAGTATTTATTTTTGATTTGCCATTTTAAGAAATTAACTTTTTTATAAAAAAATTATAGTCTGTTGTAACAAATTTAATTACTACTCGTCTCCATTATAACTAACCAAACAATTAATGGATCAGAATACGTTCATAGAACTTGTAACTCCCTTTAAAGATAAAGTGTATCGTGTGGCCAAGCGATTACTTATCTCTGAAGATGAAGCACAAGATGCGACTCAAGAAATCTTGATGCGATTATGGACAAAACGATCTCAAATGAAACAGTATCGAAGTGTTGAGGCATTTGCGATGACAATGACAAAGAATTATTGTTATGATTTATTAAAGGCAAAACGAAATAATAACCTTAGAATAGTACATAGCAATTATGAGGATCATTCTCGTAATATGAATAAACAAATCGAAGCGGCAAATGAAGTAGAATGGGTATATAAATTAATGAAAAAATTACCTAAACAACAACAGTTAATACTTCAGTTAAGAGATGTTGAACAATTTGACAATTCAGAAATTGCTGCGATGTTAGAAATGAATGAAACAGCGGTTCGTGTCGCATTGTCACGAGCCAGAAAAACCATACGAGAAGGATTAATTAAAAAACAAAATTATGGAATCCAATAAAGTTGAGCAGTTACTGGAAGCCTATTTTGATGGAGCTACAACGCTTTTACAAGAAGAGCAATTACGCACGTATTTTACAAGCAATAATGTAGCACCACATTTAGAGAGTTATACAGCATTATTTTCTGCATTTGCAAAAGCAAAAGAAGATAGATATAATGTACCTATTGAGTTACCAAAACAAAAGAAGAAATTCAATTTTAAAAGACTCTCTGGAATTGCAGCTATCGCTGTAATAGCAATAAGTTTAGCAGCTCAATTCACAACTACATCAATTGTAGAAAGTGAAGCAATTGTAACATCCTATGAGAACGAAGAAGTCGCTATCCAAAAGACAAAACAGGCTTTAGGGATTATGGGTAAAATTTTTAATGAGAGTACTGCACAGCTGGGCGCAGTAAATGAATTTAATACAACTACCAGCAACTTTTTTAAACAATAAAAAATATAAAAATGAAAACAATAATATTTATAGCAATCATGTTAGTATCATCTGTATCGATGATTGCACAGAATCAGTTTGATAAGTATGAATCTATGAAGGGAGTCTCTTCTATGGTAATGAATCAAAAAATGTTCAAGCTATTGAGTAAAGTAGACCTTAACTCATCAGATCCAGAAATGCAAGCATATATAGAATTGGTAAATAATCTAGAAAATGTAAAAATGTTTACCACAACAAAATCAGATGTAGCTTCTCAGATGAATTCTACAATGAAAAGTTACATTTCATCTTCTAGCCTTGAAGAATTATTAAGAGCTACAGATGATGGTAAAAATGTTAAGTTTTATTATAAGCCAGGAAGTAATGATGATTACGTAAACGAGTTTGTGATGTTCCTTAACGGAGATATAGATGGAGAAATGCGTACCGTATTTTTTCAAGTAACAGGAAATATCGACTTAAAACAAATTTCTAAGTTGGCTCAAGAATTAAATTTTAAGGGAAGTGATGCTCTTAAAGATGTAGATAAAGCAAAAAAAGGATAAATCCATGAAAGCAATATTTAAAATAGTAGCAATAGCACTCATTGCTTGTGTCAGCTTCACAAGCTGTAACAATGGAGAGACCTTACAGGAGTATTATGTAGCAAATCAAGAAAACGGTGATTTCATCCTTGTTGATGTACCTACGAGCTTAATAAGCCAAGATTCAGATGTTCTTGATGAAGAACAAAAGAAAGTACTTAAAACTGTACGTAAAATAAATATTATGGCTTTTCCTTTAAAGGAAAATAGTACGACAGATTTTAATGCAGAAAAATCAAAAGTAAAAACAATACTAGCTAGTGATGATTATGAAGAATTGATGAAAGTCAATTCGGACGAAGGAAACATGAAGTTATATATGAGAGGAGAAGAAGATGCGATAGATGAAGTAATTGTTTTTGCTTCTCAAGACACTAAAGGATTTGTACTTGCTCGTTTATTAGGTAATGATATGAATATTGGGGATATGATGAACTTAGCAAAATCTATAGAATCAAGCGGAATCGATGTCTCTCAGTTTGAAGGAGTGATGGATGTCTTTGATGACAAATAAAATATCACACAAACATTATTAGATAATACAACTACCGCATTAATTTTGAATGTTAAACAATAAAAACCTTGCTTGGCGGCAAGGTTTTTTCTTTACATATCGTATCTCATTATACGAACTGTTTAGTTTGTATATAGAATAGGTATTATTTTCTATCTAATGATAATTTACCAGCACCCATTAAACCTATGGCAATAAACCCTATTAAATACAAAAGTGCTTTTTCTTTATCAGCAATTGAGTCAGCACCATGGTATATAAACGCAGCTACTACCATCGCAATAATAGGAGGTATGGTTGCTAATCGGGTTTTTATTCCTACAATAATAAGTACTGGACAAAGGGCTTCTGCAATGACGATTAGAATGATAGAAATAGTGCTTCCTAATCCTATAGGATTAGCAAATTCAAAATCCCCTTGAAGTATCTTTAATAACTTAGGAATCCCATGTGTAAGCATTAAACCTGAAATACCTACGCGTAGTATAAGTAAGCCTAAATCTGTATTCTTTGACATCTTTTTAAAGTTTTGGTTAAAAACCTAAAGTTAATAAAAAGAACACATCGATTCAGATATTTCAGAAGTATTACTTCTTTTTTTGGGTATTTATATATAAAAATTTGATTAAAAATAGATATAATAATTAATTCTATATAAATAAAACCCTTGCCTATTGACAAGGGTTTACACGTATTTTTAATCATAAAATACTTAAAATTCAATCAGGCATTACTTATTTCTTGATGAACTTTATAACATTACTATTAGAATCGTTTTCTAATCTTAAAAAATATATCCCAGTAGTAAGGGTAGATACATCTATAGTTTTAACTGTAGTATTTTGTAAATCTACAGTTTGAACAACTCTTCCTACAATATCAATAACTTGTGTTCTTTCAATAGAAAAACCAGATGAATTAATTATTGTTAATTCATTTTCAGTTGGGTTAGGATATATCGTAATACCTAAATCATTTACGGTATTATCATCAGTTGATAAAACAACTCCATTGATAGCCCATAATAAAGCATTCCTCATAATTTGAGCTCCATCAGACGAGGTATCCCAAAAATCATCACGTGCGTCTATAGATGGTGGATAGAAATTAAGAAAAACACGCCTTGTGTTTGCAGGACCTATGTTTTCAGCTCTAATAATAAGTGGTGACCCATCAGAATACTCTACAATAACTGTTGCACCAGAAGCAATTGTTCCTCCTGTATTGTGGAAAGATGCAGTACCTGCATCAAAGTTTGTTACATCTGTAAGAATAGGATCACTAGGCTCTAGAATAGTACCAAATCCTAAATTAGCACCACCAGATTGTCCAGCTGCACTATATAACTCGTATTGAGTAAATCCTCCTGTAATAGAAACATTTGGAGTAAAAGTTGCGTCTACAACTGGACCCCCAGCATCAATATATTGTTCAAGGATATCTCCAAGACCTACTGGATCAGCAGCTCCTGCATCTGTAAATAAATAAACGGCATCATAATTTTGAAGCTGAGTTAGTGTTGGAGTTCCATCACTACTTAGAAAAGTGTCTACATTAAGAGTACCCGTTTCTTCAATTTTTTGTTCTACATCATTAATCCAAGCTGGGTCTCCAGGAGATCCAACAATAAGTACAGAAGGACCATCATTAAAGTTAGTAGTCCAACGTAATGCATTGGCCATAATAATAGCTCCATCAGATGTTGTATCCCAAAAATCATCACGAGCATCTATAGATGGAGGATAGAAGTTAAGGAATGTACGTCTTGTGTTTGCAGGGCCTACATTTTCTTGAACGATAATTAATGGAGCTCCTGTTGTGTATTCGGCTACTACTGTAGCTCCACTGACAATAGTTCCTCCCGTATTATGGAAAGAAGCAGTCCCTCCATCAAAAGTAGATACATTGTCTAGAATAGGGTGATTAGGGTCATTAATAGTTCCAATTCCAAGATTAGCACCATTAGACTGTCCAGCAGCATTGTATAATTCATATGCTGTAAATCCTCCAGTAATAGATACATTAGGTGTAAATGTCGCATCTACTACAGCACCACCAGCATCTATGTATTGTCCTAATACATCACCAAACCCAACCGGATCAGTAGCTCCTGCATCTGTAAATATAAGAACAGCATCATATCCTTGAAGCTCTGCTAATGTTGGTGTTGCAGAACTTATCAGAAAAGTTTCTGCATCCACAAGTCCTGTACCATCTAATTGAGCTTCTACATCAAAAATCCAATCTGAATTTCCTGGCGCACCAGCGATAAGAACTGATGGAAGTGAAGGGCCAGTAACATTTTCAACAACATAATTGTTTTGAATGCCAATAGGAAGGTTGTTTATATCTGAATTTTCCCCTGTTCCTTGAGCGGAAATTGTACCACTAATAAGTAGCACCAAAAGCATTACTGCTTTTAAAGTAATTTGTTTCATAATTTTATTTTTAGTGAGATAATTATGTTCAAAACTACATAAAAATTAAGTTGCATGAAGCTTTTGATGCAAAAATGGGGCATTTACCCTTTTTTGTTAAGTAATGAATTTACAGTGCGTTACATGTATTATTTTTATCAAAAAATAATACATAAATAATATATTATTTGTCAATTATGCTGATTATCAGGAATAAAGCTATATGGATATACTACGAGTGATTGTAATTAATAATTACTTCTAAGACATAAAATCATATGAATAGATATTTATTTTTGTAGGAAAATTCTTTTATGTAAATATGGTAAAAACGTATAATTTTACCGTATCAAATAGTGTAGTTATAAAAAAGCTTCAAAATAAGATTTTCTTATTTTGAAGCTTTTTTATAACTTTTAATGAGGTTAAACTTCTGTATCCAGTAAATCTGTTACTACATGATAGCGAGGGTCATCGACAGCAGTTTCTATAACTGTTTCAAACTTTGGATTTGCTTTTAATAAAAGCGCTTTACATTCAGGACTGAGGTGTGTTAATTTCACTTCTTTTCCAAGGTCTAAATACTTATTTGCAATACCGCGTAATGCTTCTATACCTGAATGATCATTGACACGAGATTCTATAAAGTCAATCTCAATTTTATCAGGATCATTCTTTGCATCAAATTTTGAATTAAAGTTCTGTATAGATCCAAAAAAGAGAGGCCCCCATATTTCATATACTTTGGTACCGTCTTTTTTAATACGTTTACGTGCACGAATCATGGTTGCATTTCTCCAAGCAAATACCAAAGCACTCATAATAACCCCAGCAATTACAGCAATGGCAAGGTCTTGCCATACGGTGATAGCAGACACAGCAATTAACACAATAGCGTCTGGTAGAGGTATTTTATTTAGAATTCTAAAACTAGACCAAGCAAACGTTCCGATCACAACCATAAACATCACACCTACAAGCGCAGCAATAGGAATTTGTTCTATAAGTGGTGCTCCAAATAATATAAAGCATAATAATGCTATAGCAGCAACAGCACCAGAAAGGCGACCACGTCCACCAGAATTTACATTAATGATCGATTGACCGATCATCGCACAACCTCCCATACCTCCAAAAAGACCGTTTAGGATATTGGCACTTCCTTGAGCCACACATTCACGATTTCCACTACCGCGAGTTTCTGTCATATCATCTATAAGATTTAAGGTCATTAAAGATTCTATAAGACCCACAGCAGCCAATAAGAACGCTGTAGAAATAATAAGTCCCCAATGTCCTTCTAAAGTTTCTAGTAGTCCAAAAATCTGAAATTGAAAGGTAGGTAGTCCAGCCTCTAGTCCAGCACCTCCACCATCACGTATAAAAGAACCAACAGTACTCATATCTAATTTCCCAAAAATAACAATTGATGCTACTACTACAATCGCAACAAGGGCAGCAGGTACTTTTTTAGTCACTTTAGGTAAGAAATACATGATTGCCATTGTAAGACCTACAAAAGCCATCATCATCCAGAAAGCACCATTAGAAAAAAGAGCTGTAAACCAAGTACCAGTTTCTTTTAAAATTGATACCCCTTCTGTTCCTGTCTCTGGAAATAAACCTAATTGTGATAAAAATATCACAATCGCAAGACCATTTACAAACCCCATCATCACTGGATGCGGAATCAAACGTACAAACTTCCCTAATTTAAATATCCCAGCAGTAATCTGTATAGCGCCTACAAAAAGGAGTGTTATAAATAGCCATTGTAACCCTAGATTATCAATAGGAGTAGCTAGTGCATCACCTACTTCATTTCCTTTTTGGATCATATGAACCATGACAACTGCCATCGCACCAGTAGCACCAGAAATCATTCCTGGACGTCCACCAAAAAGAGCAGTCACAATTCCCATCATAAATGCGCCATATAACCCCACTAAAGGATCAATCCCAGCCACAAAGGCAAAGGCAACTGCCTCTGGTACCAATGCTAATGCTACAGTAAGTCCAGAAAGAATATCATCTTTAGGGTTAAATGTGAAATTTTTAAATATGCGTTGTATCATCTTTCGATTTTAAGCGTGCAAAGATAGCGTATTCTTACATGATGCCCTAAAGCAACGTATGGTTTTTACGACAGCGTTTTCGGTAACTTTTTTCGCTTTTGCGAAAGCAGATAAAAGAACATAGAGTATAGACTGCTTCGCTCATAGAAAATAGACTTAAAAGATAATGATTATACTAAGTATCAGGAGATTTCCGCCTTTGCGGAAAGGAAATGAAACTTCCCTATTAGGAAGGCTCTGTCTGAATACTTTTACTTCATTCAGTATGACACTTGTCGAAGTGAAGGGGA
>CAYYSK010000115.1:0-10321 GCA_964474345.1 uncultured Flavobacteriaceae bacterium | reverse complement strand
ACAGCTTGAATGTATTGCAAAATATACCGTTGCACTACATTTTTGAGTTTAACTCCCCACCTTCGTGAGGACAGGCTTTACGGTGCTATGCTAAAACTCATAAAATGCCATATTTTATGGCACATCCAACCTTCATCACGAAGTTCTAATGCAGAACTCGGGTTGAACTTCTGTTTTTAAGTCATTCCAATAAAAATGTCGTTATTTTTGTTAAAAATTGATCCTTGTGAATATCTCCCAATTATTAGAAAAACAACATAGCTACTTTGCTTCTGGAACAACGAAGTCTGTGAAGCAACGTATACTTATTTTAAAACGCTTTCGCGAAAGCGTACTTAAGCATGAGACTGCAATTCATAATGCTTTATATACTGATTTTAAGAAGCCTGTTTATGAAAGTGTTTCAAGTGAAACAGGGATAGTCATCAGAGAGCTAAATCTCGCTATCAAAAAGTTAGAATTCTGGGTACGTCCCAAAAAAGTAAAAGGGTCGATGCTTAATTTTCCTACGAGAGATTATATCTACTATGAACCGTATGGAACAGCATTAATTATTGCGCCTTGGAATTATCCATATCAGCTTGCATTGACACCGCTTATAGGTGCTATTGCGGCTGGTAACACAGTCATTCTTAAACCTAGCGAACTTACACAAGCCACAAGCAAAATCCTAGAGACTATTATTTCTGAAGTATTTGATCCTGAGTATGTATGTGTTGTTCAAGGAGCTATTCCAGAAACGACAGAATTACTTGCACAACGTTGGGATTATATCTTTTTTACTGGTAGTGTTTTTGTGGGAAAAATTGTGGCTCAGGCTGCTGCAAAACACCTTACTCCAACTACACTAGAATTAGGAGGAAAAAACCCATGTGTAATTGATAATACTATTAATATAGGACTCGTTGCTAAACGTATTGTATGGGGGAAATTTTTAAATGCTGGACAGACTTGTATTGCTCCTGATTATATACTTATACATGCGAGTATTAAAGATCGATTTATAACAGCTTTAGAAAAAGAATTAGAAAAAGCATATGGAAAAAATATAGAAACTTCTCCAGATTTAGCTAGAATTATTAATGATAAGAATTTTGATAGATTAGCTGCAATGCTACAAGGAGAAACTATTGCTATAGGAGGTCAAATAGATAAAAAACAGCGATATTTTGCACCTACTGTTATAGACAATCCAAGTTTGGATAGCGCTGTAATGGAAGATGAAATATTTGGACCTATTCTACCAGTAATACCATATCAAACACAAAAAGACATTGAGCACATTATTGATCGTTATGAGAAACCATTATCTGGCTATGTTTTTTCGCGAAAGCGATCTTTTATTCATTGGTTTTTAGAGCGTTTTTCTTTTGGAGGAGGTGCTGTAAATGATACTGTGATTCAATTTGTAAATGAAGAATTACCCTTTGGAGGCGTAGGAAACAGTGGCTCTGGAAGTTATCATGGAAAGCATAGTTTCTTAGCATTTAGTCATAAAAAATCAATTACCAAAAAGAGTAATCTTATTGATATCCCAATACGGTATGCTCCATATAAAGGGAAAAATAAGTTGTTACGATTTGCTTTAAAATGGTTCTAATTATTCTATAAGTTTATTTTTCATCACATGAATAACGGCTCCTACCCTTGAATGTACGCCTAGTTTTCTAAATAATTCTGCACGTCTATTGTCTATTGTTTTAGGGCTAAGATGCATTCGGGCTGCAATCTCTTTATATCCTAAATCTGTCCCACAGAGGTAATTTAAGAATTCTTGATCTGTTTCTTTTAGGACTAGTTTTTTATGATTATGGATCTCTTCTTCTTGTTCATCAGGAATTCCATTTGTTGCTTGTTGTCTGAGTTTTTCATTTACAATCTCGTTATACACAAACTCTCCTTTACTAGCTTTGATAATAGAAGCATTCAATTGTGTAGGTTCTACATCTTTGAGAAGATATCCTTTACAACCAAAGTAAATCATGTTGGAAATGGTCTCCTCATCATCTTCCATAGTAATGGCAATGACATTAATATCTGGACAATTATCTTTAATCCAAGCCATTGTACTCAACCCATTCATAATGGGCATACGTACATCTAGTAATACAACGTCAGGTTGTTCATGATCATTTTTAAGATATTCTATAAACTCTTTACCATTTTTTGCTACATAAACAACATAGGTGTCTTCAAAACCAGATACCAATGTTTTTAGAGCTTTTGCAAATAGTATATGATCGTCAACTATAGCTACTTTGAGCGGTTTCATGTAAGAATGGGTGATAGGTTAGTGTTACTTCTGTTCCTTCTCCTTTTTTACTATGCGCATGTAATCTAGCATGTATCATTTCTGCTCTACGTTGCATATTAATAAGTCCGGAACCTAATTTATTATTATTTGTATCATATCCTATGCCGTCATCTTTTATAACAATATGAAGATGTTCTTTTTCATAGGTAATAGTGATATCCAGTTGTTGTGCTTCTGCATGCTTTATTACATTACTACAACATTCCTGTACTATCCTAAATATAATGATTTTTTCTTTTTTGTCTACAAAAATAGGTTCTCCACTTACAGAAAAATGAGCATCTGTATGAGAGAAACGATTGAGGCGATCTATTTCTACTTGGATAGCTTCAGATAGATCTAAATTTGCCAGTACTTCTCCATTTACAATTTTAGAAAGCTGCCGTACTTCTGTAAGGCTCAAATCTACAGTTTCTAAAGCTTCATTAAAAGCCTCTTTTTTATCTTCTTTAAGATGCGTGAGTCCTGATCGTAATTGCATTTTTGCAACAGACAATAATTGTCCAACATTATCATGGAGTTCCATCCCAACATTTTTAAGTGTTGCTTCCTGGATCTCATTTTCTGCTTGTACTAAAGTACTTTCAAACTCTTTTTGAGCCACTACTTTATCTATAAGAAATTTATTCTTACGGCGTTGGAATGTATAAAAGAAAAGAATGAATAGAAAGACAAGTACCACCACTACTATGATAAAGTAGGCGATGAGGAGAACTTCGTGTTTTGTGACTTGTTGAACCAGTAGCATCTTACAATACCAAAGATAATCATTCCATAGAGGAAGTAGTTAGCATAACTTAAAATCAATGCGTAATATTTTGTAAAAACAATTTCTTCTGTTTTAATATACTGACTACTTAAAAAGAGTGGAGTTACTGATATATAGAAAATTAACACTCCAATTGATAAATAGAAAGGTAATGAATTACTAATACTTAATATTCTATCTGAATTTAAGATTTCATAATAATACATAAAAAGAGTAACTACAATAAGAATCAACCCTATTAAATTCATAAATTTAGAATATCCTGTAAAAAAAATATCAGTAGTCATAAAATTTATAATACTCAATACAAAAAAAAGAAGGGTTGCATATCTAATAATATTCAGATTCTTTTTAAAAGTTAATTGCTTTAGAAAATACCAAGTATAAAAGATATATGCAATTAGAGAATAACTATTGAATAACCAATAATTCTTTTCAAATTCTGGGTAGGATTTAAAAAATGCTATTTCTTCTAAATGATATGGTTTTATGAAAAATGTATATCCTCCAAATATTTCTATAAAAACAATTCCCCATAAATAAATAACAAGAAGTTTTAAAAGAAGATTCTTCTCTTTATTTAGTTTGTTTAGGTTAAAATAAGTAATTGTGACTGCTAATGCAGCCACAATCTCTAGTAATTTTGTTAATGTCAATATGTGATTAAAAAAACCTTCCAAAAATCAAGGTTTATATTGTGTTGGAGGCCAACCGCCAGTAGAAAAATTCCACGCATCTGTCTTATAATTATTCTCATCATCTTTATCATCTCCTGTAGTAGGAGCTAAGAAGAACGTAGTTTTTTTTGACTTTAAATCATTATACGCACCAAAATATAATCGTACGCCTGGGTTAGAAATTCTCAATTTTTTGGATTCATCTTCTACATAATCCAGATACTCTCGTAATTCTGAAATTTTTAAAGTGAATTCACAGGTGTCTTGCTCTCCTAAATGTGCTTTAAGAGCTTCTCCTCTTGTCTTACTCCATTGAGTAAAAAGCTTTTCTGCATCTTGGGGAGAGATGCATTTTTTTGGTTTTGCCATAGTGTAAATAGTTTAAGTTAAGCAATGAATTTAGGGAAATATAAAAAGTTCTCCAAATAGAATAGTGTAAAATCAGGGGAAAATACGTATTTTTATTACGGTCTTCCTGTATAAATTAGCAGTAAAATTCTTACAGAAGAAATTATTAACCGTTCAATGTATTAAAATTATGGGAAGAACCTCTAAAACAGAAAGATTAACAGAACCAAGACCTATTGTTATGCAATCAACAATTACATTTTGTAAACTGACAATCAGAAAATTATACGCAAAAAGCAGACGTTTGGGTATTGCAAATTGGAACGATACACTAGACTATGCAGATTTTATTCATGAATTATGGGATGCTATCAGTAGACATAGTGAACTTAAAGAAGAAGCTTCGCAAACACAAGATATTCTCGGAAAAGGAGATGTTATCCAACTGCTTAGTGATACCGTTATGGAACATCGTCTATTAATCAATCAATAAAAACGATACCACATCATCTTGCTTTTTTTGAGCAAGTACGTGTATTGCTTTTTCAGACAACTGGAATATACGGGGATATCCTCCCGTTGTTTGGCAATCTCTCATTAATATGATGATACGACCTGCTGGAGTCAATTGAACTGTTCCAGGAAGTACAGGTCCTGTTTGTATAGATGGAATTGTATGTACCATTGCTTCTTTTAATTGCACAGCCATACGATTCCATAATTTTGAGACTGTATATTTAGTATTTTTAAACTCTTTGGATTGTATCTTACTTAAAAGACTATGTTCAGGCCCTTTATAGACTTCTAATTCTTGTGTTGTAAGGTATGTTGTCGTTTTAGTAATATTTATACGTGCTCCTTTTATAGTTCCATAGGTTGAAGCGCCTATATTAAGTTTGGTTCCTTTTGTTATCACTGTATTTTCTGTAATAGGGATATACATACTTCTACTTCCTAATACAGAATTTGATAAAACCCCTCCAGCAATAGAAAGATATCCTCTACATCCTTCGGTTATTCTAGATATTTTGAGTATTTGACCTTTATGTGCTAGATATATTTTATGATTATACACAGCTTGTGCATCCAAACTAGCATCTGTAATACCTCCTGTGATTACAAAATGTCGTTCACAATTAAAACGAATTACGGGTCCTACTAACGTATATTCAAGAACTGCTGTCTCTTCAGAGTTATTGATCAAAGCATTGGCTAATTGTAATGCTTTCTTATCCATAGCTCCACTTTCTGGTATTCCTAAATAAGCAACTCCAACACGTCCTTTGTCTTGAATTGTTGTATAAAATCCTGCTTGTTCTATTGTAATACTATCCATCATAGATGTTTGATTCCAATTGTAATGTTCCAGTCAAGGCTTTTTCTTTCAGATGCTTGTGCTCTTGTATATCAATTTCATAAAAAGTAATAAAATCTCCAGCTTCAAAGGGGGAAGGTGATTCTTGAGTAATATCAAAAAATGATATAGGGCTATGCCCTATTGTATGCCATCCTCCCGGACTGTCTTGAGGGTATATTCCAGTTTGCTTTCCTCCTATCGCAACACTACCTTTGGTTACTCTTTGTTTAGGAATAGATTTACGTTCTATATATAATCGTTTATCTAAACCTTCTAAATAAGGGAATCCAGGTAAAAATCCCATAAAATATACAGTATATAAAGGTGCCGTATGTATTTCTATAACTTCAGCTACTGTAAGTCCTTTTTCTTTCGCTAGATCTTTTATATCCTCGCCTAAAGTAATATTATAACATACAGGAATACGATGTATTTTATGTTTTTGAGAATGTAAGGAAGTAGTTGTTTTAATAATTTCGCGAAAGCGCGCTTCCAAAACTAACGATGTTTCATCACTCTCTATATTCTTAAGTAATATCTCGGTATATGTATGTATAATCTCAGTATCAAAAACTGTTGCTAAACGTTGTTTAACTGCTAATAAAAACTGTAGAAACTCACGCGAAGGTTTACAACTCCATTGTATTCCCCAAGATGTTTCTCCCATTTTATATATATGAAAATCAAGATCTTGCATTAGTGTATTTCTATCTGATGTATTTGTAATCCTTTATGCAACTCTTTTAAGATTTGAAGTGCTGTCATTGTATCTCCGTGTACGCAAAGTGTGTCTATTTGGAAAGGAAGGATGTTATTGTTTATGGTAGTGAGACGTTCTTTTTTAATCATAGGAACTACGTGCGAAAGTACAGCTTCTACATCATAAATTACAGCGCCGTCCAAAGTTCTATTTACCAAAGTATAATCATCATTATAACTGCGGTCTGCAAATCCTTCTACACATACTAGTAGTTTTCCTCTTGCCTCTTTCTGAATTACCGAATGATAGGGTACATACAATATAAGTCTATCATCTATTTTTTTAACTACTTCTATAACCAAGTTAGCTATTTCTATATTTACAGCTGCTAGATTATATAAGGCACCATGCACTTTTACATGATGTAGTTTTTGTTTTTGCCTTTCGGCGAAATCTTTAACTTTTGTTATTTGCTCTGTAAGGCTCTGCGCTAGTTCTTGTCTAGGTATATTGAGAATTTTTCTTCCAAAATTCTCTCGATCAGGATATCCTGGATGCGCTCCTATTTTGACATTATTTTGAATTGCCAACTCGATCGTTTTTTGAATAATACGATCATCACCTGCATGACCTCCACAAGCAATATTACAAGAACTCAATAAAGGAAGTAATACAGCTTCATTTCCTATACCTTCTCCTACGTCACTATTAATATCTATACTATACATTATATAACTCCAAATACTTTAAGAATACTACGTAATCCTAGACCAAAAACAACAACCCAGATAAGTATACTTACTATATTCTGCCAAGTTTTATTTGTATACGTACCTAAAAGTTGTTTTTTATTTGCCATCCAGATAAGGTATCCTGCAATAATAGGAAGTAAAATACCATTTGCTACCTGAGCAAATTGTATGATGTCTATTGGGCTATATCCAAATGAAGAAAAGAAAATACCTAACATCAAAATCAGTCCCCATACCATTCTAAATCGTGATGATTTTATATTTTTTTCCCATCCTAGACATCCTTGAACTACATATGCTGCTGCCAATGGTGCTGTAATTGCTGATGTTAATCCAGCAGCAGCCATTCCTATTCCTACAAAATAACGTGCATATTCTCCGAATAACGGTTCTAGACTTTTTGCTAAATCTCCTGCATTTTTAATATCTCCTCCTTGTATTGCAGTTGCACAAATAATAATTGCCATAGAAACAAGACCTCCTAAAACAACAGCTACAATCGTGTCCTTTTTGGCTATTGAAAGATTTTCTGTTCCCGTCCATTTTTCTGTTACTAGAGACGCATGTAAAAAAAGATTATAAGGTACTACTGTAGTCCCTACCAATGCTATAATTGTAAGGATACTATCATTAGGGAAAGAAGGGATAAAACTTCCTTTAAGTACTCCTATAATATCTGGTTTTGTAACGATAGCTGTAATGATAAATGCAATACTCATAAATAATACTAAACCTACCAAAATGCGTTCTAATACTTTATAACTTCCTATAAAAAGTATAATTGCTGCTAGAATACCTATCCCTATACTCCAACCATTGAGGCTAAGTGTTCCTAATTTTAAAGTTCCTGAAAGACCTAATGCTTTAATTCCTAAAACACCTCCACTTATATTACCTGCTTCATACGCTGCATTTCCTATTACAATAGCACTTAACATCAATACAATTGCTAGTATACGTACGACAGGGTTTTGAATTTGAGATCGTATAACAGTAGCTAAGCCTTTATTTGTAACAAGTCCTATACGTGCTGCCATTTCTTGCAATACAATGGTTGCTATAATAGAAAGCACCATAGCCCATAATAAAGTAAAGCCATATGATGCTCCTGCTATTGTACAAACAGTCACGGTCCCTGGCCCTATAAAAGCAGCGGCAATAAGAACTCCTGGTCCTGAAATACTAACTCTTTTTTTCATTGATTGTTCCCTGTGTTATGAATGTCTAAAGTATAAAAAATAACACAGCTAGGCTTTAATCAAAATGCAATACTGAGAATTAAACCAAGATTATACATTCAATCTTCATTACGAAGTTCTATCATATAACCTTAATTTATTATGTTAGTTATTTTTACTTGAAATATGAGCTTGCTCATCAAGAACTAATGCATAATTAGGATTAAAGAAATATCTTTTACTCAGTCATCAATTTTTTCTTGATTAAATCTTTTTTCATCACCGAAATTGTTTTTTGCGTCAAAAATCTCACAAGATATTTTCTACATCTTTTAATAAGAATACGCTTCCCTTTACTAAGAAATTTCCCTTTTATTTTTTTTAAAAACGAAGAATATTCTTTTTTAGATTCTTTTTCAAATTCTTGTTCTAGATAACTCGTTACTTCATAATTTAAAAGTGTCTTAACTCTATTTCGCAGGCCCCCTTCTATACTCTTAAAATATCCTTCTTTTATTTGGGGAAACTTAGGTATTTCATAATGATAAGGATTTGCTTTAGCATCTTTTTTTGCTTGTATATATAGTATGTCTGGAATTACAGGGAAACATTTTTTAACCTCATCTTTACCATCAATATTTTTAATAAAAATCTTCTTAGCTTCTTCCGTAAGATCTTTAAACAATGGGTGTGGACTTTCTTCATTATATTCCAACATAAAGTAAGCTCTCAAAAAGTTTCTAGCATTATCTCTTCCTAAGAAGAAATCGTGTTTTCTAAATTCTATATCCAAAAAACCTCCAAAACCTCCTAAAGCGCTACACGCTAATGGAGGATGGTCTACCAATTGTCTTTTTGAAGTATCCCATTTTACAGGAAATACAAGTAATCTAAAGTAATCTTTATATAAAGCGCCTGATCTCTTCACGCGTACTTGCTGCTGAAATAATGAATAGCTTTTGGACAATACTTGCCATATATTTTTTTGAAAAATAGAAGTCTCTTCTTTAATCTCTTTTGCTACATCTTGATTATAAAAATTCGGAAACGGATCTATCATAATAGTTCCAAACATAGGATTGTCAGTGTCATAGTTAGGATGCATATTTTCTAAGACATTCACGACCTCTGCGTAGGGTTCATTATTAATGGTTCCTCCATCTACATCTGTAAAATCAAAATCTTTGGTATTTATATATACTTTAATCGTAGAAGCATTTTTTAATCCTAAACTCCTAATTATCGTGTTTTCTATATATTTTTTGGTTAGTTTTCCTTCAAACTGACGCATTTCAAGGCCTATAGGAAATGCTCCTGTACCTTTTGTACACAATTTCATTAACTCATTGGCTTGTGTATCATAAGGGTCAAATTTTAAATACACATCTTTATCTAATTCTTCATCAAATTTCATTTTAAAATGAGCAATCACCATATGTTCATGCATACGATGTCCTGGTAAAAATGGAAAGTTATCTGAAGTAAAATTTTGAAATTTGATTTCAAAAGGAATTCCTCGTATACTACAAAGTGTCACCAATACTCTAAGGTCATCAGAAATGTACTTTGGTTTTTTTCTTTTTTGATCTTTAGGAGGCACTTGATTAAAAACTCTATCAGCAATAGCATCTATAGGTTTTGAATTTAACAAGGACGGAATTCCGTGTTTACTATCATGAATGTCCTGAGTTGTTAACATTTTTTGAAATGTAGTGATCTTATTTTGAATAGTTGGATCAACATCATCGTCTAATAACACCCAACTATCATAAAGTATATTTCCCGTCTTTACATCAGAGGGTGTACGCACAGGTTCCATTTTAGAAAAAGTAGATAATGCCGTAATCATACCTACCATTCCTCCTGCTGATGCTCCTCCAAAAGCATCTATACATACATCATGCATTGGAATTTCACGATCATAAAGAGGGTCATCTTTTCCCAATAAACGGTTCTTCTCCTTCTTTTCTTCCCAAAGTTCTAATACTTCAATAAGATAATCCATAAAACCAGCTGTATATGCTCCTGCAGAAACAGCGCCAGCCATTGTAATTCCTAGGTGAAATGTTGGTGTATCCATTGCTTATATCTCTTTTTTAAAAGTATTCTTTTGAAGTAATTAACTATGAGGAAAATACGCATTATATTAGGATATAGAAATACGTGTTATTGGGTATTTTAACCCAGATTATGCAATAGAAAATCTATTACAGCTTGAATGTACTG